>DAOWFT010000053.1 GCA_030637845.1 Thalassospiraceae bacterium | reverse complement strand
TCAGAGTTCCTCAACGGCCTTGAAGTCAGCGCTGCAAAAAAAGCCGCCATTAAAAAATTACAGGACTTGGGCGCCGGTGAGGGAACCGTGCAATACCGCCTGCGTGACTGGGGCGTTTCCAGGCAGCGTTATTGGGGTTGCCCCATACCCATCATTCGTTGCGGCGATTGCGGCGAGGTCCCGGTCCCGGAAAAAGACCTTCCGGTTGAATTGCCAAAAGACGTTGATTTAACCGTGGCCGGCAACCCGCTCGATGCGCACCCCACGTGGAAACACGTTAAATGCCCAACCTGCGGTAACGATGCGGTGCGCGAAACAGATACCTTTGATACTTTTTTTGAAAGCTCTTGGTATTTTTCCCGCTTTACCTCGCCCGATTCAGAAGGTGCGTTTGACCCTGACGCCGCCGATTACTGGCTGCCGGTTGATCAATACATCGGTGGGATTGAGCATGCGGTTTTGCATTTGCTTTATTCGCGCTTTTTTACCCGCGCCTTAAAAGATTGCGGCTACATCGGTATTAAAGAACCGTTCGCCGGGCTGATGACCCAAGGAATGATTTGTCATGAAACTTATCAGACAAAAGACAACAAGTGGCTTACCCCGGAAGAAGCAATGCGCCTTGATGTCAATGATTACACCGTTGGTCGTTCGGAAAAAATGTCCAAGTCAAAAAAGAACGTGGTCGATCCTGAAATAATTATTAGTGAATACGGTGCCGACACCGCGCGCCTGTTCATGCTTTCCGATAGCCCGCCCGATCGCGACCTCGACTGGACCGACAGCGGCATCGAGGGCGCATGGCGTTACGTTGCCAAACTATGGCGCATGGTTGCTGAAAATATTTCAAACTTGCCACCCGCGGGATCTGCGATTCCAAACAAACTTGGCGATAGCGCCAACAATATTCACCGCCAGATACATAAAACCATTGATGGCGTGACCCGCGACCTTGATGCGTTTCATTTTAACAAGGCGGTTGCCCGCATTCGTGAACTTACAAATTTACTGGCAAATACACTGGCAAACTCATTGGCAAGTACAAAAGATGGGCCGGATGTTAGTGCGGTTTTGCGCGAAGGGTTCGAAGTCGTAACAAAACTTATAAACCCGATGATGCCGCATCTAGCCGAGGAACTGTGGCAGCTATTGGGCCATGATACCATGCTGGCCGATGAGCCGTGGCCCGTGGCTATTGAAAAGTTGCTGGTTGATGATACCGTTACCATCGGAGTTCAGGTTATGGGCAAGCTGCGCGGCACAGTTGAATTGCCAAAAGATTGCGACAATGCAACTGCCGAAGCGGCGGCCCTTGGCATAGCAAACGTACAAACCGCAATGGGCGGCAAGACACCTAAAAAAATAGTGGTGGTTCCAAACAGGATTATAAATGTCGTTATTTAGCTCATTATTTAAAGCGCGCACTTTATTGATTTTAGCCCTGGCGCTTTTTTCCGGGCTGGCGGTTTCCGCCTGCGGCTACCGCCCCCTTTATGGCCAAGCCGCCACTAATCCAAAAGTTGAGGCCAATATGTCGGCCATTTCAATTGCCCACATCAGTGATCGCATCGGACAAAAGATGCACACCGAACTTGAGCGCCGCCTTCATCCCCGCGGCACGGCGGCCATGACCACCCATTCGTTACGGGTTGGCCTGTCTGAAAGCAGCAGCAACGTTGCGGTGGCTAGGGACACCTCGGCCACCCGTGCCGATTTACGCCTTACGGCTAAATACAGCCTGATTAGAAACGACGACAATCGTCAGGTTGCCAGCGGATCGCTTTTTTCCGTGGTCAGTCACAACATTCTCGGCAGCGATTATGCAACGCTTGTTGCCGGCAACGATGCCCGTGATCGGGCCATTGTCGATATGGGCGAACAGCTGGAGCGGCGCATGGCCATTTATTTTACCAATCCTGCCGAACCTGCCGAACCTGTGGGGCCAGCGGTTAGTGGCGCAAAATGATAATTAAAGGCGCAGCGATCAGGTCGTTTTTAGAAAACCCCGACACTGGTTTGCGCGCAATTTTACTTTACGGCCCGGACGTAGGGTTGATTAAAGAACGCGCCGAAATATTGGGCCGAACACAAGTTGCAGATTTAAGCGATCCGTTTTCGGTGGTTGAACTTTTTGCAACCGATCTTAAATCCGACCCGGCCCGTCTTTCCGATGAGGCCAGCGCACTTTCGTTTGGTGGTGGCGGTCGGGTTGTTCGTGTGCGCCAGGCAACCGACGGCTGCAGCGATATTTGTGCAGCACTGCTTGAAATGGACGCGCCCACGGGGGCAATGGTTATTGTTGAGGCGGGCGAGCTATCGCCCCGCTCTGGTTTGCGGAAACTATTTGAAGGCGCCGAAAACGCCGTGGCTTTGGCATGTTATGGTGATGATGCCAGGTCATTGCCCGATGTCATTCGCGAATCCCTTGCCCCACATAATATGACCGTCAGTCGTGATGCCATGGCCTTGTTGCAACAAAGCCTTGGCGCCGATCGCTCGCTAACCCGCAGCGAGCTTGAAAAGCTTGCCCTTTATAAAGGTGAGCCCGGGGAAATTTCCGTTGATGATGTTCGTGCCTCATTAAGCGAAGCCGCAGCAACATCGATGGATGATGTGGTTTTTGCCGCCGCTAGCGGCAACATGGACAAACTGGACGCCGCACTGGAAAAAACCTTTGGCGAGGGCGTGCATGCGGTTCAAGTAGTACGGGCAAGCTCGCGTCATTTTCAACGCCTGCATCTTGCCCGCGGTGAAATGGACGGGGGCAAGTCATCAGAAGATGCCATGCGGTCTTTGCGTCCGCCTGTTTTTTATATGCTCAAAGATCAATTCAAGGCCCAGCTGGGTATTTGGCCGCGGGAACGATTAGTTCGAGCGTTTGAATTGCTGACCCAGGCCGAACTTGATTGCAAAACAACCGGGCTGCCGGCACCGGCCATGTGTCACCGCGCCCTTATCCAAATCGCTCAGGCGGCGCGCGCCGGGCGGCGGCGCTAACGCAAGCCAATACACACAGACGACGAACTATTCACCGCCGCGCATTAACCGGGCCAAAATACCGTCTAGCTGTTCCAGATTTTCATAATTAATTATTAGCTGGCCTTTGCCTTTTTTATCGCGGACCTCAACCTTGAGACCCAGCTGATTGGTAAGGTCGCGCTCCAGCGCCAGGGTATCGGCGTCTTTTATTTTGCCCTTGCCCTTGCCCGCACCTTTACCGCCACCGCCGCGTCCTGATTTTACCAAGGCTTCGGTCTGGCGAACATTAAGGCCTTTTTTCACAACATCCACGGCAACCCCGGCCGGATCTTCGGCGCCCAACAATGCCCGGGCATGACCGGCCGAAAGCCTGCCGTCGTCCAGCATGTCTTTTACGCTTTCGGGCAGGGATAAAAGACGCAACATATTGGCAACATGGGGGCGGCTTTTGCCCAACACATCGGCCAGAACTTCTTGGGTGTGGGAAAACTCATCACGCAAACGCTGGTAGCCTTGGGCCTCTTCGATGGGGGAAAGATCCTGACGTTGCAGGTTTTCTATCAGGGCTACTTCCAGCGTTTCCTTGTCATCAAAATCACGAATTATTACCGGCAGTTCATGAACCTGCGCCAGTTGCGCCGCGCGCCAACGACGCTCGCCAGCAATAATTTCAAAGGCACCATCAATGCCCGGGTGCGGCCTTACCAACAGTGGTTGCAGCACACCTTTTTCGCGGATGGAATTTGCCAGATCTTTTAGATCATCTTCATTAAAACCATGACGGGGCTGGTACTTGCCAGGGTGCATGTTTGTAACCGCAACTTTTTTATCTTTTTCTGCACCGCCTGTTTCCAGTTGCGGGGTATCGTCGATATCGTCACCAAGCAGTGCCGACAAACCTCGCCCCAAACCACGACTTTTTTTATTTTCCGCCGACATAACAAACCTCGCTTATAAAAATAAAAACTTTTAGGCCGCAGCCTAAACCATACTGTGACCTTCGCGCTTTAGCACCTCGCTCGCCAAATGCAAATAGGCCTGAGAACCACGACAGGCCATGTCGTACATCAAAACCGGTTTGCCAAACGAAGGTGCTTCGGAAACACGAACATTGCGCGGTATGACAGTTTTATAAACCTTGTCGCCAAAGTGTTCACGCACATCGCTTGCAACCTGGTCGGACAAATTATTGCGTTTATCAAACATGGTAAGCACGATGCCCTGTATTTCCAGCTCGGGGTTAAATGCTTTTTTCACCCGTTCGATTGTTTTGATTAAATGACTGACGCCTTCCAATGCAAAAAATTCACACTGCAACGGAACCAATACCGCCTGCGCCGCAATGAGCGCATTAAGCGTCAATAACCCCAGCGCCGGCGGACAATCAATAAAAACGTAATCATATTCATCGGCGCCGTTGCCAATTGCGTTTTTTAATCTGGTTTCACGCTCATCAACATCAACCAATTCAAGTTCGGCGCCGGACAAATCCATTCCCGCCGGAACAATATCAAGACCGGGAATGCCTGATTGATGAATTGCATCTTGTAGACGGGCGCCGCCGATTACCACCTGATAGGTGTCGAGCTTTCTTTCCCGCCTGTCGATGCCCAGCCCGGTGGAGGCGTTTCCCTGAGGATCAAGATCAACCAGCAAAACCCTTTGTTTTACCGCGGCCAGTGCGGTGGCAAGATTTATGGCCGTGGTGGTTTTGCCCACGCCGCCCTTTTGGTTGGCAATGGCAATTATGCGCGGTCTTTTTTTGTTGCCAATATTTATTTCGCTATCATGCATATTGATATAACCTATTGATTATAAAGGAGAAATCTCATTTATTTCGATAACGGCCGCATTGCTGTCTGTTATGCTGGGCCATGTGTTGATGCGCATATTCCAGCGTTTTTTGGCCTCGGTCAATTCCTCATCCCAGCTCTTTCCCTTTAAAAACAGGCATTTCCCTGTGGATATCCTGTGGGGAAGAGCCAAATCCAACAGTTTTTCAAGGGGCGCAGGGGGGCGGGCCACCACTACGGCTTTCCTTAGGTGCTTGGCTGTTTCTATGCGTCCCGTATGCACGGTGGCCCCTGCGGCGCATTCGCGATTAACGGTGGATAAGAATGTGGATTTTCTTTCATCGCTCTCCAGCAGATGTACCTTTTTACCCATTATGGCCAGCACCATTCCGGGGAAGCCCGCACCGCTGCCAAGGTCGGCCACCACATCGCCCCGGCCAATGTGTTCGGCCAGCTGGGCTGAATCGAGAAAATGCCTGCCCCACATATGATCTATGGTATCCGGCCCCACAAGGTTGATGGCCCCCTGCCATTTTTTCAGCAGCTGGGCATAGGTTTTCAACCGGGCCAAGGTGGCATCATCCACCCCGGTCTGGGCCTGAAACTGAGCTGCGGTCATGGGCCCGGTTATTGGCTGGGTCATTCGTGGCCTTCTTTAGCTCCGATTGTTTCACGTGAAACATTTCGGTTTAGATATGGGCTATATGAATTAATTGTTTCACGTGAAACATAGCCCCGAAATAGGCCTGAAAACAAGCAAAAGTCGCTCTTTATTTGCTTTGGGAGGGCCGCGCAGGCTCGCGCCTGACATGGGCCAAAAGCCGGGTCAGGGCCGCAGGGGTTACCCCTGAAATACGGGCCGCCTGCCCTATGGTGGTGGGCCTGACCGTATCCAGCTTGGATCGCACCTCATTGGACAGGCCGGCTATGGCCCCATAATCCAAACCATCGGGGATCGCCAGCCCCTCATCGGCGCGAAAGGCCCTGACATCTGCATCTTGGCGGTGAATATAATCGGCATATCCGGCCTCAATCTCAATCTGAACCACGGTTTTGGGGTCAATTTCCGCCAGCTCGGGCCAATGGACGGATAGGCTCTGCACCGTATTTCCGGGTATGCCCAGCATTTCAAAGGCGGATCTCTTCCTGCCGTCCTGCTTGACCTGAATGCCTGATTTTTGCAATTTGGTCGGCGAAGACACCAGCCCCCGGGCCAAGGACAGCGCGTCCTGCAGGCGGCCCAGCTTTTTGGCAAAGGCCTGCTGCCGGGCGGCCCCGACCAGTCCTATTTTAGCCCCCTTCTCCGTCAGGCGCTGATCGGCATTATCGGCCCTGAGGCGCAGGCGGTATTCGGCCCGGGACGTAAACATTCGGTATGGCTCTTCCGTGCCCAGGGTCACAAGGTCATCAATCATAACACCCATATATCCCTCGGCCCGGTCCACCACAAAGTTTGCGCTTTCTGTCCCCCCATCCACCAACATGGCCGCCCCCATAGCTGCATTGGCCCCTGCCACCAGCCCCTGGGCTGCGGCTTCTTCGTATCCGGTGGTGCCGTTAATCTGTCCGGCGAAAAAAAGTCCCTTAACCCTGCGGGTTTCGAGGGTTGGGCCTAATTCGCGCGGGTCAACGAAATCATATTCAATGGCGTATCCGGGCTGGGTAATGGCCGCATTTTCAAGGCCGGGGATGGTTTTTAAC
>DAOWFT010000051.1 GCA_030637845.1 Thalassospiraceae bacterium | reverse complement strand
TTGTGTCAGGTCATTGGTGCCAAAGCTGAAAAATTCGGCTTCCTTTGCAATTTCTCCAGCCGCAAGGGCGGCGCGGGGAAGCTCGATCATTGTTCCAACCAGATATTTTACCTTTACCCCGGTTTTATCCATTACTTCTGCTGCTATTTTATCTACCAGTTTTTTAAGTATGGAAAATTCGTTCACCGTGGCAACAAGCGGTATCATTATTTCTGGAATTACTTTTACCTTTTGTTTTACCAATTTACAGGCGGCCTCAAAAATGGCCCGGGTTTGTACTTCGTATATTTCCGGATAGGTAATGCCAAGCCGACAACCACGATGGCCGAGCATGGGGTTAAATTCATGCAACTGAACGATGCGGGCTTCTATTTCTTCTGGTTTTACGCCCAAATCATTTGCCACTGCTTCGATATCGGCTTTGCGGGTTGGTAAAAATTCGTGCAACGGCGGGTCAAGCAAGCGCACGGTCACCGGCAGGCCTTCCATAATGGTAAACAGTTCCACGAAGTCGCGTTTTTGATAGGGAAGAAGTTTTTCCAGCGCCCCGCGTCTGGATTCTTCGCAATCGGCAAGTATCATTTCGCGCATGTGCATTATTCGCGATGGCTCAAAAAACATATGCTCGGTTCGGCACAGGCCGATACCTTCGGCACCAAAGCTGCGCGCAACCGCCGCGTCCTTGGGTGTTTCGGCGTTGGCGCGTATTTTTAATTTTCGCACCCCATCGGCCCATTTCATCAGTTTGGAAAAATCACCGCCCAGTTCCGGATCAACCGTTGGCACCACCCCTTTTATTATTCGCCCACTGGCCCCATCAATGGTAATCATGTCGCCCTCGCCCAGAACCATACCAAGTGCCGACAGGGTTTTTTTCTTAACATCTATGCGAACACCGCCCGCGCCCGATACGCACGGTTTACCCATGCCGCGAGCGACCACGGCAGCGTGGCTGGTCATCCCACCCCGGGTTGTGATTATGCCTTCGGCTACGTGCATGCCGCCAATATCTTCCGGGCTGGTTTCAATGCGAGCCAGCATTACCTTTTCGCCACGGGCCACCCATTCTTCGGCATCGCTAGAGGTAAAAACCAACCTGCCGGAAGCGGCCCCGGGTGAGGCCGGAAGACCATGGCCAATTATTTCGCATTCGGCCTCGGGGTCGAGCATGGGGTGTAGCAGCTGATTGATTTGCTCGGGCTCAACCCGGCGAATTGCTTCGGTTTGGTCGATTAGGCCTTCTTCTTTCATATCAACCGCGACTTTCAGCGCCGCCTTGGCGGTGCGTTTAGCCCCGCGGGTTTGCAACATCCACAACTTGCCCTGCTGGACGGTGAATTCCATATCCTGCATATCGCAAAAATGTTTTTCCAGAACCGTCCGTATTTCCAATAACTGGGCATAAACATCTGGCATGGTTTCTTCCAATGCCGGAAGGTGGCTGGCAGAAGCTTTCTTTTCTTCAATTGTTAGCGGTTGCGGGGTGCGAATGCCGGCAACCACGTCTTCGCCTTGGGCATTTATCAGGTACTCACCATAATAATGCGGCTCGCCGGTTGATGGGTTGCGGGTAAAACAAACCCCGGTGGCCGATGTTTCGCCCATGTTACCAAACACCATTGCCTGCACGTTAACCGCGGTGCCCCAGCTTTCGGGTATGCCATGAAGCTTGCGATAGGTTATGGCGCGCCGATTCATCCAGCTGCTAAATACCGCGCTGATAGCGCCCCATAACTGCTCCATTGGGTCTTGTGGGAACGGCTCGCCCGATTGGGTTTCGGCAACTTCTAGATATTTTGAAACAAGATTTTTCCAATCACCTGCCGATAACTCGGTATCAAGACGATATTTTTTCTCCATCTTAAAATTTTCCAAGATGTCTTCGAAATGATGGTGGGCAACCCCCATGACCACATCGCCATACATCTGAATAAAACGGCGATAGCTATCATAGGCGAAACGCTCATCACCGCTGTCTTTAGCCAGCGCCAAGACCGTATCGCAGTTAAGGCCAAGATTAAGCACCGTATCCATCATGCCGGGCATTGATGCCTTGCCGCCGGAACGAATGGAAAGCAAAAGCAGGTGGCCATCGGCACCGGGCTTTCCAAACCCCGCCCCCATGGCGGCCTCAATAACCTTGATGCGCCTGGCTACGTCTTTTTCCAGCGACGCGGGATAGGCGCCGTTATTTTTGGTGAAATGAGTGCAGACATCGGTGGTGATTGTAAAGCCGGGCGGAACCGGCAGACCCAGCGAGCACATCTCGGCCAGATTGGCACCCTTGCCGCCTAGCAGCGCCTTCATGTCGGCGCGACCATCGGCATCATTACCGCCAAATGCATAAACCAGCTTTTCGCTCAGCTTTACCATTTTGCTTAAATGCCCTTATCCCTCAATCTTGGAAAAGTCGGCTATTTCACCCATGGTCGATACTATTGCGGATAACAACCTTAGACGATTTTTCCTTAGATTTTTATCATCGGCATTAACGGTAACACTATCAAAAAACTTATCAACCACACCGCGCAGTTCGGCAAGATGGCTCATGGCGTCTTCAAATTTTTCCCCGTCAATTAACGGGGCGGTGTTGTTTTTCATATCAGCCAATGCGCTAAACAGGGCTTTTTCCTCGGCCTGCTCAAGGGCGGATGCATCGGCCTCACCGCGGTAGGATGCTTTATCTTTCTTTTCTTCGATTTTTAAAATGTTGGCCGCCCGCTTGTGCGCCGCCAACAGGTTTACCCCATCATCGGTTTTAACAAAGCTCGATAACGCATCAACCCGGGCCAGCAGACGAACTAGATCATCTTCGTCACCCGCACCTGTCACCGCATCAATCAAATCATGGCGTATGCCTTCGGATTTTAAATGCACTTTTAAACGCTCGGTAATGAACGAGAGCAAATCCGATGCTTCTTTTTTGCCGCCTGCTGTTTCAAACACATTTAACAGGTTTGCACGAAGCCCATTTTCAACAATAAGACGTATTACGCCCAACGCCGCACGCCTTAGCGCAAACGGGTCTTTTGACCCGGTGGGTTTTTCATCAATTGTCCAAAAACCCACCAGCGTATCTATTTTATCGGCCATTGCCACCGCCACCGAAACCGGTGCCGTCGGGCAGGCATCAGACGGGCCAAGTGGCGAATAATGCTCGGCAATGGCGTTGGCAACATCTGCGGACTCTTTATCGGCCAGCGCATAATAGCGCCCCATGGTGCCTTGTAATTCAGGCAGCTCACCGACCATGCCGGTAACCAGATCGCACTTGGCAAGCCGGGCGGCTGAGCGCACGGCGTTTTTATCGGCGCCTTCAATAAATTCTGAAAGGGATGCGGCCAATGCCTGCACCCGGTCGATTTTTTCGTCCAAGGTTCCAAGTTTTGCGTGAAAGGTTATGTCTTTTAATTGTGGGGCGCGATCACCCAGTTTTATTTTGCGGTCACTGTCCCAGAAAAATTTAGCGTCCGATAGCCGGGCGCGCAAAACCCGTTCGTTACCGGCAATAATGGCCTTGCCCCCATCGGGTGCGACCTGATTGGCAATCACAATGAATTTTGGTGCCAACGTGCCGTCAGAATTAAGCACCGAAAAAAACTTCTGGTGCAGTTTCATTGTCGCACTTAAAACCTCGGGCGGAAGCTCCATGAACTCTGGCGCAATATCGCCCATCAACACCACCGGCCATTCAACCAATCCGCTGACCTCGGCCAGCAATCCATAATCGGGCTTTAATTCAAGGCTGGCGTTGCTCGTCAGCTTTTCGGCTTGGGATAATATTTCATCCCGACGCTCATCTGCCGATAGCATTACCTTGGCTTTTGCTAAGCTTGTCCAATAACCGTTAAAGTTTTTTACTTCAATCGCGCCCGGCGAAAGGAAGCGGTGGCCAAAAGTTTGTTTGTTTGCTTTTACGCCTTCAAAGCTTACATCAACCACAATCCCGCCAAATAACGCCATTATAT
>DAOWFT010000075.1 GCA_030637845.1 Thalassospiraceae bacterium | reverse complement strand
CAGAAGCGTGGATGAGTTCCTTATGGGTAAAACCGACTTACCAAGATAACTCCGTAAAAAACTTGGCGAAAAAAAACTTGGGGGACCCGAAGGTCCCCCAAGCATTGTCCAATCCTATGCGTGCGAACCAAGCTACATATGGTTGGACCGCAGCCAAAGAGGTGTTTGCTAACGGGTTAATGCCGCACCTCGAAAGATAGGCTTCGCCCTGCTGGCCCCCCGGCCCGCGCAACCGGCCACATATTGCTATGCAAACCAATGCTACGCGCGGTATTTGTAACGCGCCCCGGCATTGCGCAGATAAATGATATCGCCTTTAGCGGCCGTTGCTCAACGCGAGATTTTCCACACCTTTTCAACAGGCCGCAAGCCTGAATAAAGCCCTTATATGCCAGTAAGTTGTGGAAATAAAAATGCCGGGATGGGGCAATTTACGTGGAGAATTATCCCCACTATTTTACCTTGGGTGCAGCAGGGGCGCCGGACGGAGCGGGCTTGACCCCGCGTAGCTGGTTAACCGCATCTTCGATACGATCAACGTTGCTTATTCCATAAAATGTGACTGCCGCCTTTACAAACTGGCCTTCTTTGGTGGCCTTTTTATTGGCCATATCCGGTACCTCAAAAATAAGGGTTCCGCTTTTACCGCTACCTTTAAGTTTGAGAATGTTCACCAAATCCTTGAGGACGACAGACTTAACTTTGCTTTTTGGATAAAACTGTATAGCCAACAAACGGCTATCGGTAATGGCATAGAGCATGAAAAGTTTGGCAACGATTAACGCCCACACCGGGACCATGAACTGCCACATGCCAAAGCCGGCAAAAATCCAACCAATAACCCCCATGTACTCTGGCATGGTTGGTTTGAGAAAAACCTTGAACCAGATTACGGAAAAAACAAAAAAAGGAACCGCCATCATCAGGGATTTAAGTTTTGTCTGCGCAAATGACAAAGCATCTGGGTGGTCAAACCACAAAAGCTTTTCGCCTTTGGTCATTACCTTAGCAATTTCTTTTGGCGGTGTGTGTCCTTCGCCAGCGGTGGTATTCATCTAGCTTGGCCTCTCCCGTTATCGTTTTGTGTCTTAAGCCCCCTTGACCTGACCCAGATAATAGCCGTCATGGGGTGGCTATTCCACCCCCCACTTGGGTGATTGGAGGAGTATATTTTTAACGAGATACCCGGTTACGTCCGCCATCCTTGGCCCGATAAAGGGCTTCATCAGCCGCTTTGAGGGATTTCATAGGATTTTGTCCGTCTGTTCGCTCGGCAGCGCCGATGGATATGGTCACGCTGACCATATCTTGTTTGTCCCTGGATGATGCGGCTGAAGATTTTTTCCCGGTTTTTTCTTTGGGCCCGGTGTTGGGTTTATCCTTGGGTCGGTCATCGCCGCGCAGGCGGAAATGGCTTTCGGCAATGGATTTGCGCACCTTTTCAAGATGAACCAGGGCATGATCGAGGGATTTGCCCGGAAACATTATGGTAAATTCCTCACCGCCGTAGCGATAGGCCTTACCCCCGCCACGAACTTGCATCATTTTACTGGCGACAAGTTTAAGAACCTGATCGCCAACATCATGTCCATAGGTGTCATTGAATTTTTTAAAATGATCAACATCAAGCATGGCAACCGCATAACGATTTCCCTTTGCGTCCATATCCATCATCAGCGCACGACGGGCGGGCAATTGCGTTAGCTCGTCAATAAATGCCATCCGGTAGGTATCTTGCACCACCGCAATAACCAGAACCACGCCACCAAGGGCAAGAATGACCGATGATGTTTCAGGATTGAGAGCGCTATGCAAAGCCATGCCAACTGCAACAATTGCACCGCTCATCCCGCCATCAATTGCCGAGCGGGTGTAAATGGCGCGGGCAATAAATACGGCAATGGCAATACCAAACAAAAGTATCGCCGGTTGCGGAAGCACGGTCCAATAATCAATCGCTTTATCAAGCGGGCGGTAATGCAAAATAATATTTGCGCTTTGTCTTGCGGTCTCGCCGGCCCCCATTAACACCGCCATCACGGAAACCTGAGCAAGAACAAATAAAATTCGCGACAACACACCCAGCGACCACAACGAACAATCGCGCATCATGGCAATTGTAATGACATTTATTGGGAACAGCACCGCCAACGCGGCAAATATTATGAGCAAATTATCATCGCTTGCGCCTAGCGGATATGAATGCAATATCCAATGAGTTCCGGCCAGCATTGCCGCAATCAACAACACCCGAACCCGCTTGAACCACAAACCAAGTCCGGCGGCAATGATGGCAAGAACATAAGGCGCATAAGGCAGCAGCGTTATTGCCGGAAGCGGCAACTCGCGTGAGCTAAGCATAAAAAACACCCCGCCGAGCAAAAGTATCGCCGGCAGCACTAAACCATTTATCGCGGATCTTCCAAACATGGCATACAATAAATACCTAAACGCTCAACATTCGGTTAAAGGCAGTATTTTATGAAAATTTTATTATTTCTGGCGGGGCTGAATGCGGCCATTTCCATAGGTCTTGGCGCATATGGCTGGCACAGCCTGGGTGATACGGAAGCCGTTCGGGACATTTTCATGATGGGTTCGCAATACCAAATGTGGCACGCACTGGGAATGGTCGGGGTGGCGATTTTGCTAAATGCCGGTGGGCCACGGCGCACATTGCTAACCGTTGGCGGGTTATTTCAATTGGGCATAATTCTTTTTTCCGGAACTCTTTACGCCTTTGGCCTGCTTGATGTTCTGCTGGTTGCAGGGGCGGCCCCGGTGGGCGGGGCGGTGCTCATATTGGGCTGGCTCACGCTGGCGTGGACGGGCCTCAGGTGGAAGAAAGCTGGTATCTAGTTAATTTTTTTGCTGTTAATCGATCTTGGGGTTACCCTTAGGTACATGGAAGCTTCAAATAAACCATCGAGCCTGTTGGCCCTAAGAAAACGAACCGCCGAGGTGCTTTATTCGGCGGATCAAAACGATCCGCTTACCCACAAAGTGGACTTATTCCTAATAACGCTGATAGCGCTTAACGTTATTGCAATTGTTGTTGAATCTATGCCCGGAATTGGGGCGCGGTTCGAGCAGGAATTTTTTACGTT
>DAOWFT010000149.1 GCA_030637845.1 Thalassospiraceae bacterium | reverse complement strand
CCAGCGATGGCGATACCCGCGTGTTGGCATTTGATATTTGCGGGTGGCTTCGGGCCCAAATATCATCCGCCTGATAAGCGTTTGATTTGAGCCTTGGCCTCATCCGCCTTGGCGGTTTCGCCCAATACCCGGTAGGCGTTTTCAAGCCTTTGCCAGCCCTCAAGGTCGTCGGGGTTTTCTTTCAGGCGTGTTGCCAGACGCTCAACCATGGAACGTACCATTGTCTGTTGCTCGTCGGCGCTCATCTGCCCGGCGTCTTGTATTTGTTGCTGAGTTGGCGCCATAGAATTTGCCTGGGAATTTGCCTGGGAATCTGACTGCGCATCAGATTGTTGTGGCGCGCTTTGTTGAACGGGTGCCAGCAACACAATCTTCGGGGCTTTGAGGCCGTTTTCGTCAACCAGTGTTGAAATGCGTTTTTGCATTTCCGGAACCCACTGGGCATTGGCGGGGGAATAATTTAAAAGTTCCGCCCATTCGTTTACCGCGCCCTGAAAATCGCCTTTTTGCTGGCGTTCAAGACCGATATAAAAATATGGCCGGGGGTCAGCCGGGTCCACGGCCTGCACGTTTTTCAACAATTCAACTGCTTTTAGCGATACCGAGCCTTCGTCCATTTCTACCAATGCTTCGGCCAGCATTGCCAATGCTTCGGTGTCGTTGCTTGTAAGTTCGACAAGTTTTTTCAATGCATTAACCGCATCACCAAACCGCCCCATGGCCTGATAGCTGCGGCCCAATAATGCCCAGCCGTTGGGATCATCGGGGTTATCCTTCATCTGGCGTTCAAGCTTGGTAACCATTTCTGCAATTTTGGCGCGCCCTTCGGTTGCTTCTTTTAATTGTTGCGCCCGAGACGCCAGCGGCTGATCGGGCATTGATGGCTGACCCAGGTTCAGATAAATCCCAAACGCCCCCAACGGTACAATCACCAACAGCGCAAACATCAGCATTACCGCTGCGGGATTTTTGCCACCGGAGCTTTTATTGCCAACGTCGGTTTTTGTTATTTCTCCGGTTGCCTCCATGGTGCCCAGCATCCGTCGCTCAATCTCGGTGCGGGCGGAAACGGCCTGATCCTGGGAAAGAAGGCCGCGTTCCAAATCGCGATCAACTTCTTTCAACTGGTCCTTGTAAACGGTTAGATCAAAATCTTTACGCGTTGCGGCATCGGCCACGCCTCTGCGAATAGCAGGAAACATCAGCACACCCAACGTGATTACCGTCATCAGGGTTGCGGCTATCCAAAACCCGGTCATTTGCTGTTTCCTTTATTATTGTCGTCATCATTACTGGGGGCAGAAAATTCGCGTTCAAGTTTTGCCCGCTCATCGTCACCTAGCGGAGTTTGATTTAACGTGTTTGTGATATTTTCATCTGGACGTCTGCGGAAATAAAATCCAACCGCCACAAACCCGAGAACGAAAATTATGATAGGTCCCAACCACAGCAATGCGGTCGATGTCTTGAACGGTGGATTGAGCAACACATAATCACCATAACTATCAACCATATAATCAAGCACGTTTTGGTTGCTGTCGCCGGCAAGAATACGGTCGCGCACCAACAAGCGCATATCGCGAGCAAGGTCGGCATTGGAATCGTCAATTGACTGGTTCTGGCAAACTACGCAGCGCAGCTGCTTGCTGACCTCACGGGCGCGGGTTTCCAGCGCCGGGTCGGAAAGTATTTCATCGGGCTCGATGGCTCCTGCCGGGACAGAAAAAGACAAAACCAACAACATGAATGCAAAAACGCTAAATATTTTTTTCATTACTGTTCCGGCCTTTCCTGCTTTAGCTTTTGAATTATCGGCCACAGGGTTTCGTCCCAGACATCGGGCGTTATGGGGCCGATGTGTTTGTAGCGAATGATACCTTTTTTATCGACGATAAAGCTTTCCGGTGCACCGGTAACGCCCAAAGAAATTGCGCCCTTTGAATCCGGATCGTCACCGATGCGGGTATAGGGGTTTCCCCATTTTTCAAGCCAGCGCGGCCCGGCATCGGGGGTTTTTTCCCGCCAGTCGAGACCAAAAATAGGGACAAGGTTTTGCTCCTTCACCCGCATCAAAAATGGATGCTCGATCAGGCAGGCAAGGCACCACGAACCAAAAAGGTTCACCAGCGTTACCTGACCTTTTAAATCCTCGCTTGAAAAGCCAACCTCTTGGCCCTTGATGGCGGCCAGGGTGAAATCGGGAACCGGGCGATCAATCAGAACCGAGGGCAGCTCATTTGCGGGAACGCCTGATTTCATCTGAACAATGGACGCCGCCCCGACACCTAAAAGCACGAGCAGGGGGATTATATAAATAAGCCTACGCATGACCGCCCCTTATTCCGCTGCCTTAAGGGTGGCAGCCGCCTTGGATCGTTCCGGCGCACCAACACGGTGGCGACGGTCAGACAGGCTGACGACACTGCCCGCGACCAATGCCAAAAGACCAATCCATATCCACACCACCAATGGGTTGTGATAAATACGCACAACGTAACCTTTGCCGTTCTCTTCCTTGTTGCCCAGTGCAACATAAAGATCGGCAGAGGCCATTGTGTGAATTGCGGCTTCGGTTGTGGGCATTGCACGCACCGGATAAACCCGGTCTTCGGGGTATAGCTCGGTTACGGGCACGCCATCTTTGGCCACCGTAAACTTGCCCCGGGTGGCAATATAATTTGGCCCGGGAAATTGGCGGGCGCCGATAAAGGTATAGTCGTAACCGGCGACCTGAACCGTTTCACCCGGGTTCATTACGCTAATTTTTTCCTGCTTCCATACGGTTGAGCCGACCATGCCGATTATGGCAAGACCAAGCCCGGCATGGGCGATGCTCATGCCCCATTGCGAACGAGGCAGGCCAACAAGCCGGGCAACGCTAACCATTAATGGAACCCTAAACATTTTACTGCGCACTACAATTTCGCTGAGCGTTCCAAAAAGAAGCCACGCCGCCAAGGCAAGGCCAAAAGCCGCCATCAACGAGCCATCATCAGACAGGGCCATAACCAAAACAAAGGTAGCAAGCGTAACGCCACCGGCAAAAATCAAACGCCGCAGAGCCTCTTTTAAATTTCCTCTTTTCCATGCCAGCAACGGGCCAATGGCCATTACAATAATCACCGGCGTCATTAACGGAACAAAAGCGGCATTAAAAAACGGTGGGCCGACAGAAATCTTGTCGCCGCTGATGGCATCTATAAACAATGGATAAAGCGTGCCCAAAAGCACAACTGCGGCGGCGACTGTCATCAACAGGTTATTGAGCAGTAGCGATCCTTCGCGCGATACCGGCTGAAACAGGCCGCCGGCTTTTAATTCCGGGCCACGCAACGCAAACAACGTGAACGAGCCGCCAACCACTATCAACAACAAAACCAGAATAAACACGCCACGTTCAGGATCAGACGCGAACGAATGAACCGAGGTTAAAACGCCCGAGCGCACAATGAATGTGCCCAACAGGGAAAATGAAAACGCGACAATGGCCAAAAATATTGTCCAGGCTTTGAGCGTGTTTCGTTTTTCAACCACAATGGATGAATGCAATAGCGCGGTACCGACCAGCCACGGCATGAAAGATGCGTTTTCAACCGGATCCCAAAACCACCAGCCGCCCCAACCAAGCTCGTAATAGGCCCACCACGAACCAAGGCCGATGCCTACGGTCAAAAATGCCCATGCTGCCAAAGTCCACGGGCGCACCCATCTGGCCCATGCGGCATCAACCCGGCCCTCAATAAGGGCGGCAACGGCAAATGAAAAGGCAATGGAAAAACCCACATAACCGAGATAAAGAAACGGCGGGTGGAACGCTAACCCTGGGTCTTGCAATAACGGGTTAAGGCCCTGCCCATTTGCGGGTGGGGGGAAAATGCGTTCAAACGGGTTTGAGGTAAGAAGTATGAAAAGATAAAAACCCAGCGCCACCAACGCCTGCATTGAAATAACCCGGGCTTTGAGGGTTGGTGGCAGGTTGCGACCAAACATGGCAACCCCAGCCCCATAAATGGCAAGGATATAAACCCAGAGCAGCATCGAGCCTTCGTGGTTTCCCCATACGCCCGATACCTTGTAAAGCATCGGCTTGTCGGAATGGGAATTGGAAACAACGTTTAAAACTGAAAAATCAGAAACAACATATGAATAGGTTAGTGCCGCAAATGAAACTGAAACCAAAGCAACCTGAATAATAGCGGAAGGAACGGCAAAGCTCATCCATACCTTGTCACCGCGATACGCGCCAACCATCGGCACCACCGCCTGAAAAGCCGCAACCATTAATGCAAGAATCAGAGCAAAATGTCCGGCTTCAATTACCATTATTTTTTATCCTTATTGCCTAGCTGATTATTTGGCTGGCGCGGTTTCATCACCACGCCATTCGCCGGATTTTTTCAGGGCATCGGCTACTTCGGGGGGCATGTATTGCTCATCATGCTTGGCCAGAACTTCGGATGCCTGAAAAACGCCGTTTATATATTTGCCTTCGGTTATTACCCCTTGGCCTTCGCGGAACAGGTCAGGCAAAATTCCCTCGAAGCTGACGGCGACTGAATTTTCCATATCGGTAACCTTGAAATGCACAACGGCGGATCCGGCTTCGCGCATAACCGAGCCATCCTCTACCAGACCACCAAGCCTGAGACGCTTATCGGGGCCGGGTTTTTTTGTAACTATGTCGGTTGGGCTGTTGAAAAAGACGATGTTTTCTTCAAACGCCATTAGCACAAGACCCACCGCGATACCCAGCAGCGCCATGGCAATAATTACAAAGGTAAGCCTTTTGTGTTTGCGTTTCATTTGTCAGATTTTCTTTCATCATTTTCTGTTGCTGCCGAAAGCCGATCAAACATTTTTTGCGTGTCTTTCAAACCTTGAAGGCTGAACCACGCCACCAGCCCAAGCACGCCTGCGCTCAAACCATAAGCAGGCCATACAAAAGCGGCGTATCCGCCCATTTCCAGAAATTCACCCAAAAGTCTTCTCCGTTTTTTATTCTATTGGCACCTATTGGTGCCTATCCACCATGAACCTGTTTTAGGCGAAGTATGCGAACCTTGTTTGCGACCAGTTCAGAACGCATCCGCACCAGCAATATCCATACATAGTAAGCCTTGAACGCGATTGCCATAATAAGAAGCGGCCACAGCATTGATGGATGAATGGAAGAGCCGCTCATTTTTACAACGCTAGCGGGTTGATGTAGCGTGTTCCACCAATCGACAGAAAATTTAATTATGGGAACGTTTACAAAACCGACCAAGGCTAAAATGGCCGATGCCTTGGCGGCCCTTACCCGGTCATCAAATGCGCCTTGCAGTGCCATGTAACCAATATAAAGAAACAACAAAACAAGAACCGAGGTCAGGCGCGCATCCCAGACCCACCATGTTCCCCACATGGGCTTGCCCCAAAGAGACCCTGTGACTAGTGCTAAAAATGTAAAGGCAGCGCCAACCGGTGCGGTTGATCTGGCCGAAACATCGGCCAGTGGATGTTTCCAGATAAGCGACACCGCCGAAGCCAGCGCCATTATGGTATAACAAAACATTGCCATCCATGCAGCCGGCACATGCACATACATAATACGTGCGCTTTCGCCCTGCTGGTAATCAGCCGGTGCGGTGAAAAACGACATATACAGGCCAACTGAAAGTGAAATCAAAAACACAGCCAATGCCCACGGCTGGATGTAGCCTGCAAGTTTTAAAAATCTGGTTGGGTTCGCAAAGCGGTGGAGGTCGGCCAATGGTCTTCCTTACAAATTATTCAAATTGTTATTGCCTCAAAGGCAAGGTTTTACCTGTTTTTTAATAAGCTGCCTACACTTTAGATGAACCTTAGGTGCCAAATAATCATGAAGACAGTCATACAGACAGTCGTGGCCAAAATGAGGCAATATATTCTCTATTCCAAAGCCTGCCTGAGCCCGGCCGCGCCCGCCCATGGGGTCAGGGCCAGCGAGCCAATAAAAAAGCCTGATAAAATAAGCAGTTGCGCCTTAAACTCATAGCCGCCAATGGCCCCGTCCACGGCCGAAACCCCAAATATAAGTATCGGAATATAAAGCGGCAGCACCAGCAAAGAGAGCAACACTCCGCCCCGGCGCGAGCCAAGTATTAATGCCGCCCCGACTGCGCCGATCAGGCTTAGCGAAGGCGTGCCCAACAACAGCGCAACAATTAAAATGACGAAGCCCTCGGTTTCCATCTGCATCAGCACCGCCAGCACCGGGGCGGCAATAATTAACGGCAACCCGGTGGTTATCCAATGGGCCGTAACCTTGGCCAGCACGGTTACCTCCATCGGCAGGGATGAAAGCGCCAGCAATTCAAGTGAGCCGTCTTCATAATCGGTTTGGAAAAGCCGTTCCAGCGAAAGCATCGCCGACAATAATGCCGCCACCCAAATAACCCCCGATGATATACGGGCCAGCGTTCCCGGTTCCGGGCCAACGCCCAAGGGAAACAGCACCACGGCAATAACAAAAAATGCCACAACCATAAGCGAGTCCATGCCTTGGCGAAAAGCAAGGCTGAGGTCGCGGCGAACAAGGAATGCAAACTGTTTCATTTATGCGGCACCCCGTTCAATTTTTTTAAGAGAATAATCTGAAATATCAAGAACCGTTGCCGCCTCCAGGTCTATATCGGCATGGGTTGAAAGCACGACTATGCCGCCGCCTTCGCGGTGGTGTTTTATCGCTTTATCCAATAGGGAAATAGAGGCGCGGTCTAAGGCGGTGGTCGGTTCATCCAGCAACCACAATGGCGCGGGTGCGGCAATAATGCGGGCAAGATTGACCCGGCGTTTTTGTCCGGCAGAAAGAAAACGTCCGGGAATGTCGGCCAAATGTTTGGCAGCAAAGGCATCAAGTGCGGTTAGAATATTTTTATCGCTGACCTCGCCACCGCGCACCCCGGCCCAGAAACGAACATTTTCAAGAACGCTTAGTACCGGCTTAACCGCATCGTGATGGCCGACATAGTGAAGGTTCGATGCGTGTTCATCAAAATCATCCAGCGCGTTTTCGCCGTTCCATTCCATTTTTCCCGATGCCGGCCTTAACAAACCGGCCATCATTCTAAGCAAGGATGATTTGCCCGAACCATTGGGGCCGATTAGCACCAGCGCGCCGCCTGAGCCTACGGAAAAATCAAGGCCGGTAAAAACCAGCCTTTCGCCCCGGATGCAGGTAATGTCCTTGCCCTGAAACACATCTATTCCTTTAATAATTTAAGTGTCGGCCCGGACATTAAAGTATTTTCACTTAAAAAAAAGACCGGGTTTCAATAAACCCGGTCTTTAAGGTAGTCAGCACTGCGAAAATCGTTTCACAACTTAATTTCACATTTTAAAAAGGTTGCCCTTTATTCAAGGGCCGGCGGGTGGAGAGAGGGAGGGGGGAGCCTCATAAACCCGCCGTTTCCTTGATTGTTATTAAAGCCCCCGAATGTGACTAGATTGTGTCAGGAAGGGGGTAAAGTGGTGGTTTATTGCTAAATATATTCTGAGAAAAAGCCCGCATTTATGGACTCGTGGGCCAGAAAAGTCCTATATATCCCCTAAAATAAAGCTCTTAGGCACACACACCAGACCCTTAAAAAAAAGGAGCCCCTGCCCAATGCCCGGCAAAACAGGAAAAACTATAGATTCACTGCGCACCCTCGAGGTCGGAGGAAAATCGTATGATTATTATTCCATCCCGGCTGCAGGCAAAAACGGGCTTGGCGATGTATCCAGCTTGCCTTTTTCCACCAAGATATTGCTGGAAAACCTTCTGCGTTTTGAAGATGGCCGCACGGTTAGCGCCGACGACATAAAGGCGGCGGCCAGCGGAAATTCGGGCCGTGAAATTGCCTATCGTCCGGCCCGGGTGCTGATGCAGGATTTTACCGGCGTGCCTGCGGTGGTTGACCTTGCCGCCATGCGCGATGCGATGGTTGCGGTCGGTGGTGATCCTAAAAAAATAAACCCGCTTTCCCCGGTTGATTTGGTTATCGATCATTCGGTGATGATTGATTATTCGGGCACAGCTGATTCATTAAAAAAGAACGAGGAAATGGAATTTAAGCGCAACCGTGAGCGCTATGAATTTTTACGTTGGGGTCAGGGCGCGTTTGATAATTTCCGGGTGGTTCCACCGGGAACCGGTATCTGCCATCAGGTTAACGTTGAAAATCTGGCTCAGGTTGTGTGGACCGACGATGACCAAGACGGCAATACCTTAGCCTTCCCCGACACATTGGTCGGAACCGACAGCCATACCACAATGGTAAACGGGCTTGCGGTTTTAGGTTGGGGCGTTGGCGGCATCGAAGCCGAGGCCGCAATGTTGGGCCAGCCAATTTCCATGCTAATACCCGAAGTAATCGGTTTTAAATTAAGCGGCTCCTTAAAAGAAGGCACAACCGCAACCGATCTTGTATTGGTTATTGTTGAAATGCTGCGTAAAAAAGGTGTGGTTGGAAAATTTGTTGAATTTTTTGGACCGGCGCTTGATCATCTGTCATTGCCTGACCGTGCAACCATCGCCAACATGGCACCGGAATATGGTGCCACCTGCGGCATTTTCCCGATTGATAGTGAAACTATTAATTATCTTAACTTCACCGCACGCGATCCCGAACGGGTGGCCTTGGTTGAGGCCTACGCCAAAGCCCAAGGCATGTGGCGCGACCCATCATCCCCCGACCCGGTGTTTAGCGACACGCTAGAGCTTGATATTTCAACGGTTGAGCCATCACTGGCTGGGCCGAAACGCCCGCAAGACCGCATTGCATTATCAAACGCAAGCGATGCTTTCAAAACCGCATTAAAAGATTTAGCCGGCACAAACCAAGTGCGCGAAACAGATGTAGAAGGACGCGACCATAAACTGCGCGATGGCGATGTGGTTATTGCCGCCATTACGTCTTGCACCAATACATCGAACCCTTCGGTTTTGGTTGCAGCCGGATTATTGGCCAAGAAAGCCCATGAAAAAGGGCTAAGGCCTAAGCCGTGGGTAAAAACATCGCTGGCTCCGGGCAGTCAGGTTGTGGCTGATTATCTACAAGCCGCCGGATTGCAAACTCATCTTGACGCCCTTGGCTTTAACATTGTCGGTTTCGGTTGCACAACCTGCATCGGTAATTCCGGGCCGCTGGCAAAAGAAATATCTGCCGCAGTTAAGACAGGCGACCTGATTGCCACAGCGGTTCTTTCCGGCAACCGTAATTTTGAAGGCCGCATCAACCCCGATGTAAAAGCCAATTATCTGGCCAGCCCGCCATTGGTGGTGGCCTATGCTCTGGCCGGAAGCATGACCCGAGATTTGTTTAACGATCCATTGGGAAAAGATAGCGATGGCAACCCGGTTTATATGAAAGACATTTGGCCAACCAACAAAGAAGTGGCGGACGCGGTAAAATCATCGCTCAGCCCGGAAATGTATGCCGAGCGTTACAAAGATGTATTTAAAGGCCCCAAAGCATGGCGGGAAATTCCCGCGGGCAAAGGTATGACGTTTGATTGGAACGAAGGTTCTACCTATGTTCGCAACCCGCCATTTTTTGAAAACCTGAGCGCAGAGCCCGGCGAAATTCACGATATCAAGGATGCCAAATTATTGGCAATTTTGGGCGATAGCGTAACCACCGACCATATTTCACCGGCTGGGGCCATCAAGGACGACGGCCCGGCGGGTGAATATTTAAAAAGCTACCAAATCCGCCCGGAAGATTTTAATTCGTTCGGGTCACGCCGGGGCAACCACGAAGTAATGATGCGCGGAACCTTTGCCAACATTCGCATCCGCAATGAAATGGCACCGGGAACCGAGGGCGGGGTTACGCTTTTTGATGGGGCTGAGGCGTTCATTTATGATGCCGCCATGAAACACAAAGATGCGGGAACGCCGCTGGTTGTGGTTGCGGGCAAGGAATACGGCACCGGTTCAAGCCGGGACTGGGCGGCCAAGGGAACCAAGCTTTTAGGTGTTAAGGCAGTGATTGTTGAAAGCTACGAGCGCATCCATCGTTCCAATTTGGTTGGTATGGGTATTTTGCCGCTTGAGTTTAAAAATGGCGACAGCCGGAAAAGTCTTGGCCTGAAAGGTGATGAAGTTTTATCCATCACCGGTATCGAAGGCGACATAAAACCGGGGCAAGACGTAATGCTTTCTATTTTGCGCAATGATGGAAAATCTGAAGATGTGGTGCTTAAGTGCCGCATCGATACATTGGACGAAGTAGAATACTATCGTCATGGTGGCATTTTATCTTATGTGTTGAGGCGGCTAGCGCAAAAATAATTCAGCGATGCCTGATTTTACAAAATACAGTGCTTTGTAAAATCACCCATTTCATTGGCGGTCCACTCACCCTTGGGCTTTTCTTTCAATTGTTCACACCATTTGTCCGAGCCCACCTCCGGGGCGCAGGCAGAAACAATAAATGCCAATGCCAAAATAATTGATACCTTCCTTGGGGATTTGACCAATCTCATGTTCGACCCTCCAATAAAATGATTATATGTAATCATATTATATCAACTTGACCCTGATGGGAGTATAATTACGGCTTGTTATATTTAGGGGGTATCGGCGTAAATGTGCGGCCCCTGACCCGCCCATCCAGTGATAAATCAATTAATAAAGGGAGATCACCATGCAGGTTCCCGTCCAGATTAGCTTTCACGGCTGTGACCATTCCGATGTGCTTAGTAAAGACATAGCCGATCATGCAATAAAAATTGAGGAATATTACGGACGAATAACCAGCTGTAGGGTTGTGGTGGAGGCGCCACATAAATCACACACCAAAGGCAAGCTGTTTCATATCAACATTGAAATAAGCATCCCCGGTGTCGGTCAAGCCATCCATAATGACCGCGGCAACAACCCAGCCCACGAAGATGTTTATGTTGCCGTGCGCGATGCGTTCAAGGCCATAGAATCGCAGATTAAAACTATGGTTGGAAAACGCCGCGATGAAGAACGTCGCGAAAATAATAAAGAATTGAGTGCATAAAAAAAATCTATGCGCTATACCCGTAGGCGATGTTAGACAAAATAAAATCCATGCTATCTGGTAGCCAGGCGAACGAGGCTAAACCCCCGCGTTCGCTTGAGCTTGCCGCAAGCGCATTATTGGTAGAGGCCGCCGTTATGGACGGCACTTTTGATGAGGGTGAGCTCAAGGTAATAACCAGCCTTCTTTGCGAACGCTTTTCACTCAATACCGATGAGGCTGCCGAGCTTATAAACGATGCCAAAAAAGTGGTCGAAGGCTCGATTGAAATATATGGATTTGCCCGCACCATAAAAGACAGCATGGACCACGCCGAACGGGTGGAAATTATAGAAATGCTGTGGCGGGTGGTTCTGGCCGATGGCACCCTGGATGATTATGAATCCAACCTTATTCGCAGGGTTTCGGGCCTGATTTATGTTTCCGACCGCGAAAGCGGTGATGCCCGCAAACGGGTGCTGGAAAATATATAACCCGGAAATACTTGAGATTAGGTCGGCTATAAGGTAGATATTGCCCCGAGTTTTTCCGCATACATCACCCATGTCACCCGATGGAGAGCAAAATGACATATGTCGTTACCGAAAACTGCATAAAGTGTAAATATCAAGACTGTGTTGATGTCTGCCCGGTTGACTGTTTTTACGAGGGTGAAAATATGCTGGTTATCCAGCCCGACGAATGCATCGATTGCGGTGTGTGCGAACCCGAATGCCCGGCAGAGGCCATCTTGCCCGATACCGAATCCGGTCTGGAAAAGTGGCTGGATATAAACAACAAATATTCCGCTATCTGGCCCAACATAACCCGCAAAAACGATATTCCATCCGATGCCAAGGATTGGGACGGGAAAAAGGACAAAGAAGCCCTTTTGAGCCCAAATCCGGGAAAAGGCACCTGATTTAACGCCAATATGCCCTTGACGGGGTGTTTTTTAGGCTATTTTTGTGATATGATAGCGCTCGAAGCTGGCCCTCCCATTTAAAGTGGTCGGCTTTTGCTTGTGCGGGCCGTTTTTTGCAAAAATGAGGCTTTTTAGGCTGGATTTTCCGCCTTTAGGACGTTTTTGGCGATTTTTGACCCAAACAAGGCAATAAAATTAAATTCTTAAATTGGCAAACGGAACGAAGAATACCATGGCAAAAAAATCAACCACCGACAGCTTGTTGTTCAGTAAGGGTGACTTTGTCGTTTATCCGACCCACGGTGTGGGCCAGGTTACCGGCATTGAAAAAAAGGAAGTCGCCGGGCACAAGCTGCACCTATTTGTTATTTCTTTTGAAAACGAACGCATGACCCTTAGCGTGCCGGTCGACAAGGCAGTGGATTCGGGCCTGCGCAAGCTCAGCTCGAAAAAAATTATGGATGCGGCCATGACCACACTAAAAGGTCGCGCCCGGGTAAAGCGCACCATGTGGAGCCGCCGGGCACAGGAATATGAAGCTAAAATCAATTCTGGCGATCCTATTTTGATTGCCGAGGTTGTTCGCGACCTGCACCGTCGCGCCGACCAGCCGGATCAATCTTTCAGTGAACGGCAGATTTACGAACAAGCGCTTGATCGTCTTTCAAGTGAAGTTGCTGCGGTTGACAAGGTCGATATGGAAAAGGCTACTGCCAAGGTTGAAAAGCTTTTGTTTAAAATAGCCGCTTAGGCGGCAAGCACAATCCACAGTTAAAATTAAAAAGGCCGGGAATTATCCCCGAGCCACTAACCAAATGAGGGGAGCCATCGCTTTGAGCGATGGCTCCTTTTGTATTAACCTGTTATTCCAACAAGGTTTTTTGTGGAGAGGTCGACAGCTCAATTTTGTCGAAATCGACAAAATAGCAGTTACTTGGATACTTCAAGATAATGCGCTGCTATCGACAGCCTTATTCCGCTACCTTGTTTCCAGGTAGCGATTAAGGGCCTCAAAACCTTTCTTCATGACGCCGGAGTGTAGCTTGCCAGCATCAACAAAGGGGGAGGATCGTTTGACAATTATTATGTTGGGCGCCGCGAT
>DAOWFT010000146.1 GCA_030637845.1 Thalassospiraceae bacterium | reverse complement strand
TGACGAACAAAGTTGGGCCCTAAACCCCGATGGATCGTACACGCGCCTCGAAGGCGAAGATACATTTTGCGCGCATCGGTATTTTATGACCAACCCGTCTCTTTCCGGGCGCGGAAAAAAACTTTCCAGCGGAATATCTAAAAAAATCGCTAGCGCACCTAAACGCAAAAAAGGCACCAAAGCCTAGGCCTAAAAAAAATGAGGGGGCTTTCCCATGGCTAGCTTTCAGGCCAATTCACCATCGGTAAATAAGCCAATTTCAGGTCATGGCCGCGTTGCGGTTGTTGACATTGGCTCGAACTCGGTCCGGCTGGTGGTTTATGATGCGCCCGCGCGCCTGCCCATACCCATGTTTAATGAAAAGGCCGCTTGCGAGCTTGGTCTGGGGCTTGATAAAAGCGGCCGTTTAAACCCTCTGGGTGTGCCCAAGGCGCTTGATAGTGTTTGGCGGTTTGTCGGCCTTTCCCAAGCCATGGGTGTTGAAAAACTTGAAATTGTTGCAACCGCAGCCGTTCGCGACGCGGTTGACGGACCGGACTTTGTTGTTGAAATTGAAAAACGTACATCGCACAAGGTTCGTGTCTTAAGCGGCGAAGAAGAAGCAAAGATGGCGGCGTTGGGGCTTTTATCCGGTGTGCCAGATGCCGATGGAATAATTGGCGACCTTGGCGGCGGCAGCCTTGATTTGGTTTGCCTGGATAAGGGAAAGTTCGGAAATTTTGAAACGCTGCCATTGGGTCACCTTCGTCTTATGGAACGCTCAAACAATAATCCCGAAAAGGCATGGGATATTGTTCGTGAGGAATTTTCCCGGATTGACTGGCTGAAAGATGTAAAAGGGCGAACGCTTTTTGCCGCAGGCGGGTCATGGCGTTCAATCGCCAGAATATTTATCGAACAAATAAAACACCCGCTTCATGTTATTGATAACTTCTGGATTGAACCGGAAACCGCCAATCCGCTTTTGCATATTCTTGGCGGCTCGACCAAGCACCGTTTCAAGAAAATTGTTGGTATCCCTGAAAAAAGAAATGAAACACTTTCATACGCGGCAGTTGCCCTTGCCGGTTTGATGGATGCCACCATGCCCGGCAGATTAAAGTTTTCAGGCTTTGGTATGCGCGAAGGAATAATGATTTCCTCATTGCCCGAAAGCATTCAAAAACAAGATCCTTTAATTTCGGCCTGCACCACCATGAATGAACGCACCGGGCGTTTTTCAATTACCGGCCTTGAATTGCTCGATTGGATGTCACCATTGTTTACAGATGAGATCGAACCGGAAAAACGCTTGCGTCTGGCCGCTTGTCTTATGAGCGATATCGGCTGGAACGAACATCCCGATTATCGTGCCGAACAGGCGTTTGATCGGGTATTGCGGGTGCCCTATGCCGGTCTGCGTCATACCCAGCGTGCGGTTCTGGGTCTTGTGACCTATATTCGCTATAACGGCGAACCGGGCGATGAATTGACCGCCCCGGTAATGCGCTTGCTTGATGAGGGGCAATTGAGGTGGGTCTGGGTAACCGGGCTGGCGTTGCGTTTGGCGCACACAATTTCCGGTAGCGCGCCGGGCATCCTTTCCGGAACCCGGTTGCGGATAGAGGGGGCAAAATTATTTTTGGAGGTTGACGGTGACGATCACCACGCAATGGTAAGTGATGCGGTTAAGCGACGGTTAAAAACACTGGCAAAAAAATTGGGACTTAAGGGCAGGGTAGTTTAGCCGCCATTAATCCCCCACACTTAGCCCCCGCCGGGGTTTTCCAGCAACACCAATTTATCACCACGAATGGCAAGACCCAATTCGCCGCCACGAATACGCAGCGCATCGCGACCAAATAATTCAAGCCGCCAGCCTTCAAGCGCCCGAATGTCAGCCGCTTCGCCAAAGGCGGCAATTTTTTCTATGTCGGCGGCATTTGCCACCAGTTTTTGGGCAACGCCTTGCTCTTCGCATTTTAGTTTCAGCAAAACCTTCATCAGGTCGGTAACCGGCCCGATGCCGGGTGGTGTTTCAACTCGCTTTTGCGGTTTGGGTAATTCGCTATCTGGAACCGCTAGTCCGCGTTTTATGGCCTCGATAATTTCGCGGCCTTGATTACCATTGGCGACCCGTTCGCTCAAACCCCGCGTCCGGCCAAGGGTATTGGGTGTTGTTGGGGCGTGAAGGGCAATTTCGACCAAGGCATCATCGCGCAATATGCGCCCGCGTGGCATGTCACGGCGTTGGGCCTCGGCCTCGCGCCATGCGGCTAGCTCTTGCAGCACAACCATGGCCCGCGGTTTGGCGCCACGGGTTTTTATGCGCCTGTATGCATTTGATGGGTCAACATTATAGGTGGAGGGCGAGGTAAGAATATCCATTTCCGATTTCAACCACTCGGCACGCCCGTTTTTTTCCAACATTTTTTCCAGCTTGCGATAGGCATCGCGTAGGTGGGTTACGTCGGAAAGGGCGTATAAAATCTGTTTTTCGCTTAATGGCCGGCGCGACCAATCGGTAAAGCGTGATGATTTATCAATCCTGGCCTTGGTTAGTTTGGAAATAAGGTTTTCATAGCTAACCTGATCGCCAAAACCGCAAACCATGGCGGCAACTTGAGAATCGAAAATAGGTGCGGGAACGCTGCCCATCAGGTGGTGGAATATTTCCACATCCTGTCTGGCGGCGTGAAATACCTTGAGGATGGTTTCATCCTTCATTAGGTCGAACAGGGGGGCCAGATCAATTCCCGCAGCCATTACGTCAATGGCCGCAGCATCATCGGGCCCTGCCACCTGTACCAGGCAGAGGATGGGCCAATAGGTGTTTTCCCGCATAAATTCGGTATCAACCGTAATAAACTCAGAGCCCTTCAGGCTGTGGCAGAAATCGGCTAATTCGGTTTGTTTGGTTATTGTGGTCATGATGGGAGAGCTATACACGATACCGTCCATGGCTTAAAGCACCTATGTGAAGCAATTTTGATGCGCGCGGGGCTATTTTTTCCGTTAAAAGGCCAGACATATCTTGACAAATGGCCCCTGAAAGTGTGCTTTCAGTTTTCTGTGCTGTTTGCCCGGATCCAGAAACGCCGGGAAACAGTATTTACAACCCTTTGAACAAGCTAAATTTCAGGACCTTTGATGCATCCATATCGTACACATACTTGCGCCGAAATCAGACCAGAACACGCCGGGGAAACCATTCGTCTTTCGGGGTGGGTCCACAAAAAACGCGATCATGGCAATTTGCTGTTTGTTGATGTGCGCGATCATTACGGCATCACCCAAACGGTTATTGATTCTTCAAGTCCGCTTTTTGCAGCAATGGAATCCGCCCGCCCCGAAAGCGTGGTCACGGTTACCGGACGTGTGGTCAAACGTTCAGAAGACACGGTTAATGCAGACCTTCCAACCGGCGAGGTTGAATTGACGGTTGAGGAGTTCAAATTAGAAAGTGCGGCTGCGGTTTTGCCCATGCAGGTTGCAGGTGATGCGGAATTTTCCGATGAAATGCGCCTGACGCACCGCTATCTGGATCTGCGCCGGGAAAAGGTTCACGCCAACATTGTATTGCGCTCAAACGTCATTTCTTCCATCCGCAGACGAATGACCGAACAGGGTTTTCTTGAAATGCAGACCCCGATCCTGACCGCAAGCTCGCCCGAGGGTGCGCGCGATTATCTGGTTCCAAGCCGCCATCATCCGGGAATGTTTTATGCCCTGCCACAGGCACCGCAACAATTTAAACAATTGTTGATGGTTTCTGGCTTTGACAAATATTTTCAAATAGCACCGTGCTTTCGCGACGAAGACGCCCGCGCCGACCGTAGCCCCGGCGAATTTTATCAGCTTGATTTTGAAATGGCTTACGCCACCCAAGAAGATGTGTTTGCCGCTATCGAACCTGTTCTGGCTGGCGTATTTGAAGAGTTTGCAAATGGCAAAACCGTAACGGCGACACCGTTCCCACGAATTAAATACAAAGATTCCATGCTCAAGTATGGTTCCGACAAACCCGACCTTAGAAACCCAATTGAAATTACCGATACAACCGAAGCGTTTCGCGGTTCGGGGTTTGGTCTTTTTGCTAAAAACATTGAAAAAGGTTCCATCGTTCGCGCCATTCCCGCACCGGGCGCAGCAGACAGGCCCCGCAGCTTTTTTGACAAGCTAAATGATTGGGCCCGGGCCGAAGGCGCCGGTGGATTGGGCTACATAATTTATACTGCCGATGGTGAAAGCAAAGGCCCAATTGCCAAGAACCTTGATGCCGAGCGCGTAAGCGCGATTAAGGAAGAGGTCGGGGCAAAAGACGGCGACGCGGTATTTTTTGTTTGCCAGCCTGTGCGCGATGCCGAACGCTACGCCGGACTTGCCCGTGATAAAATATGCGATGAATTGGCTTTGCGTGAAGACGGTTGTTTCAAGTTCTGCTGGATTGTCGATTATCCCATGTACGAACTAGACATCGATACCGGCAAAATTGAATTTTCCCACAACCCGTTTTCAATGCCCCAGGGCGGCATGGACGCGCTTAATTCAGAAAACCCCTTAGATATTCTGGCCTATCAATACGACATTGTTTGCAACGGGATAGAGCTTTCATCCGGTGCCATTCGTAACCATCTGCCGGACATCATGTACAAGGCTTTCGAAATTGCCGGCTACAGCAATGATGTGGTGGAAAAAGAGTTTGGCGGAATGCTCAATGCGTTCAAGTTCGGCGCCCCGCCGCATGGTGGTTCGGCACCGGGAATTGACCGCATTGTTATGATGTTGGCGGACGAGCCAAACATTCGCGAAGTAATTGCCTTCCCCATGAACCAGCAGGCCCAGGATTTGCTTATGGGCGCACCGGCGGTGGTGGCACCTGAGCGCCTGCGCGAGCTTTACCTGAAGCTGGCACCGCCACCCAAGGCCAAATCCAGCTCCGAAGGCAGTGCTGAAAAAGGCACAGAAAAATCCGGAGAGTAATTCTTTTCAGGCGCTAACGTCGGTTGGGTTTTCAATTCTGCGCAGTACCGAAAGAATGTGCAGGGCGCGTTCCGGCGCGTCGGATCCCGGTTTAGCGTGGCGGCTGACAAAGCTATATTTTTCTTCCCATACTTTTACAAAATCCCGCTTGGCATCGGGCATGGCCCGTTCCCCGGTCAGTGCGCCGATTGTGCGGGCGAACTCTGGGTGCAATTCGGCCTGAAACGAAAGGTCTGAATATTCATCCCATTTAAAAATACCGGCGGCATAAAGATCAAACCCAAGTTTCGTCGCCTCGCGCGGTGACATATTTCGCGAATTTATGTTTTCCAGTATTTTTTCAAGCGGGTGCTCGATTGCGCTTTTGCCCGAACCCTTGATTACATCGGGCATTAGCGGGTCTTCGACCACCACAAGTTTCCGTCCAATTTTATTGCTGAGCTGTTCCGCGGTGGCTGGCGCATGGTTTATTTTCATTTTTTTGCTCATTTAAAAAAATGCCCCGGCCGCAGATGCGGCGCGAGGCCAAGTTTGGGCTTGAGGGATAGTGCTGGGAGGAAAAATCCCATTAATTAAAGTGAATTAAAAAAGTTTTGCTCAACTGTTCTGAGACTTAAAAATCGTTCCTTATGTATTGTCTTGCTGCATGGTTCAGGCGGAAGCTTCGCCCTTAAATATTTGCTCCATTTTTTTGGTGATTATTGGTGTTTCGCGGGTTTCTAATTCATTTTCTTCCGCTATTTGCTTTGATGTTTCGGCCCGAACGCGCTTGGCCTCGTACATGGCCGCATCTGCCATGTGCATAAGCTCGGCTGCGTCTGTTTTTGATTTAAAGCGCTCAAATCCAAAACTGGCACGAATGGCTATGGGGGCACGGTTCCAATGCACGATGGCGTTGTTTATTATGCGCTCAAGCATTTCGGCGCGGGCAAGACCGCTTTGCCAATCTGTTCTCGATAGAATTACCGCAAATTCATCACCGCCAAGCCTGCCCACACTGTCGTGGGGCCTGATGTTTGCCTTCAGAAGCTCAGCCACCTTTTGCAGCACAAGGTCACCCGCGCCGTGTCCATAGGTATCGTTTATGGGTTTGAAATCATCCAGATCGATAAACACCAGAACACCGGTTTCGTTGTAACGTTCGGCGGCAGAAAGAACCCGGTGAAGCTCATTTTCCAACCCTCGCCTGTTCAGGATATTGGTAAGGCCATCACTAAGGGCTAGATGCTCCATTTCAGATATTTGCCGTTGTTGGGAAAATATTTTTCGCTCAGCCCCACGCGCTTGCATTAATGCGAGGTCTGCCGCATGGATGAGATTTCGCGCTTCATTGCTTGCGCTAAAGATAAACTCTCTTTCGATGCGTTTTTTTAGATCCCGCACGGAATTTATCAGGCAGGCATCGCCAATCTCTGCACTAATTTTGCGCTCACCCTTATTCGCCGCCATCTTCTCAAGTGGGTAATTCATTATTTTTCCCATTATCAAGCACTCCACACGTTTGTTATTGCCTGTAAGTAAAGGCAATGTTTGTGCCACAAATAAATTGTTTAAAATCAATGGGGTAATAAATGGAGTGGTGGGCAAAAACTTCCACTTCGGCAATTATTGCCTACTTGCCATGGAGTCCAAGGGGTAAATTTCCCACCGCGGCACTAAGCGCAGGCGCGAATGGCCCGCGTTAAAAAAAATTGCATTTTTTAAGGTGGTTATTCGGAAATTATGTCTATTTTGCCATCTTCGGCAAAAAGGGCGGGGCGGAAAATGCCGCGAATGAACCGTGCGCCGGGCGATGGGGTTGTGGTGTCCATTTTTGCCCGCACCGGAAGCGGTTCTGGTAGCGGGGCTACGGCAAGAATGCGCGATCCGGGGAATATCATTCCCGCCCTTATGCGGGCTGCGGCTTCGCCGGGGGCGGTGATTGTGTCTTTAACCACCTCGTCAGAGTCTCCGGGGCGGATATGGGTGATTGTAAAACGCTGCTCATTTTCAGCAGGAATATTTTCGTATTTTCTGCCTTCTTGGCACTCATCAAACAGTCTTTTCATAGGCCCCCCGGATGGCTTTCGCCCATCGAATCCCAGTTGAATTATTGCCGCCTTACTTTGATCGCCATCGGATATCTTGTGGATATCTTGCTTTATTTGTTTTGGTTTGAAAATTCGGACTTAATCAAAAAACGGCTGAAATCTTGTACTTTTTATCGATTTTTGATTTCTGTCTTAATTGATGGCCCCGAATCCCTGCCCCGTAAACTATTCCTTAACTATAATATATTCAGTGTAGTGTCAATGGGTTGCTACCTTATGTAGTACCTACAACAATACTTGGTAGTAACGATCAAGTTGATATCTAGTCGTCTAAATTACAGCCTAAGTCAAAACCAAATAACAAGACACGTTCGCGTATGTGCCCAGAATGGGCAAAACAGCATTCCTATCAACAAGAAATTGTTCCTGTTTTTTTAAACCCCGTTCTTTTGGCCTTTTGGGAGTAGTCATCATCCAACCGCAACCCGCACAAAATACAGAAGATAAATCCCCATTAGACGGCTCTCATAATAAGGCTTCTTGTCAGCCGTTGTTTGAGGGTTTTGCCAAGGCCGGGCTTACCGGTAGCGACCTTGCCGACCTTGCCGGGGTTAGCCCGCCAACCGTAAGCAAGTGGCGCCGTGGGCTTATCCACATCCCCCCACCAAGGATTGCGTTTCTGACTTTGGTGCTGGCGCATCTGTTGGAGGACCTGCGGGCCTTGAGGAGCCTTGATGCACAGCTAAATGAACGCAGGTCTGGCTGGGGCGAGCAGGCTGAAATCATCGAAGAGGTAGCGGGCGGCCTGCTCAAGGTGCAAGAGCAGATAAACCTTAATATCGACCCCCGTGAAGTAAGGCTTGGTGCGCAGATGTTTCGCGAGTGGTGGGATTCAGGTGCGGCGCTGAACTTGCAAAAAACATGGCTTCGCGCCATTGGCGGACGCCATCCCGATGAAAAATCCAGCCACCTTATTCAAACAATGGATGTATAGACCATGAGTAATAGAAAATCCGATACCACCTCCGACCTGCTTGGCATGACCCAAGAGGGGCTTAAAACAGCGCTGGTGGTGCGTGAAAGCTATCAAACCGGGGAGCCTGTGTGCGTGCCCGATGATCCATCCAGAATATTACTGCCGGAATACCTGATAAATAACGGCCTTAATCTGGGTGAATTTGACGACCCGCTTCCGCTGGCAATGATGGCAACGCGCGATCCGGAATCGCCCATGGCATTGGCGGCGGCTACGCGCATGTCGCCAAAGGGCTCGGACAATCGTTTGGTGGCAGGTGTTTTTGGATTGGTTGGTGAAAAAACCCGCCATCCGCTGGTTAAGCGTGCCGTGGCATTGGTAAGCCAAAATGACTTTAGCCCAAAGGCAATAGCGTTTGTTCGGGGCAAAGCCTCGCAATTTATTGTTCAGACCCGTGAGCAGTACTCTCGTGCGTTGAAGGAAAATCTACGTGCATTGTTGAGTGGCGACATAGAACCGCGGACGTTCGTGAGAGAGTTTTTCGAACTTACCGAGGCAGGCAACCTCAGAAGCGACGTGCGGCAAAACCTTATTACAAGCCTGTTGCTGGCCGAAAACGTAAGGCCGGGAATAAAGTTTCTGATGTTGGAGAACTTTTACCGCCTGCCGGTGCCGACCCGAAAGGGGATTGTGTCTTCGGTTTCGGGTGCGCCAAATTCGCGTCATATGGAAATATTGAAAGAAGAATTGCGCTGGATTATTTCTCCCGAGCGTCAGGCTCAAGTGGCAAATAAAGCAGCAGATAAAGCGGTAGGCCATATGATAAATAAGGCACAAAAACCAAAACAGCCAGTGGGCAGTGTCCACTAGCTCTAAAGGTTTTTTCCAGATATTTATTATGAGCTAGGCTAGATAGCCTTTGCCTCTTGATCGTTATCGTGAAGCGTTGCGTTGGTTTCGCAATAAAGGCTGTAAAGCGTTTCGATAACCGCGCTGGCCTCTTCGCCGCTTAGGGAATAATAAATTGTTTGTGCTTCGCGCCTTGTGGAAACAAGGTTATCGCGACGGAGTCTGGCCAGATGCTGCGAAAGGGCGGACTGGCTGAGGCCTATAATTTGCTCCAGATCACTTACGCATTTTTCACCCGGAACCAACTGACATAAAACCATCAGCCTGTGCTGGTTGCTCATGGCTTTTAGCAGGGTACTGGCCCTGAGTGCGTTTTCTTGAATTGTCTTAAGGCGTTCGTTAGCCAATTTTAGTACCCCCAAAAATATGTATCTAAATCAAGCCCTCAAGCCGCTAGAATCACTATACCACTATATAATAATATACGAATACATTATCCCAAATGGTTAATTGTTGGATTTTTTTTAGCCGTTCAATTTTGGAAAGAAGTGCTTAAAACTATGCGTTAGAGGGCGGTCAGCCGCTATTTGCAGGGTTGCTTCTAGGCTTTACATAATCTGATATGAGGGTCAGAAGCGGTGGAATTATGAACAATGTCAATAGTGCCGATAGGGCCAATCCACCAACCACAACCGAGCCAAGACCACGGTAAAGCTCGGAACCGGCACCGGGAAACACAACCAGCGGCAACATGCCGAAGATACTGGTTAGGGTCGACATGAATATGGGGCGGATACGATTCTGGGTTGCGGCGACAATGGAATCCTCAACATTCATGCCGTCTTTGCGCTGATGATAAAGGGTCTGGTGAACAATAAGTATTGCGTTGTTGACCACGATGCCAACCAGAATAATAAACCCAAGCATTGTAAGCATATCAAGTGACTGCTGTGTAAACAGGCTTAGGGTGCCAAGACCGATTACACCGCCGGCAGTCGCCAGCGGAACCGAAAGAATAATAATAAACGGGTAAATAAAACTTTCAAACAGCACCGCCATAACAAGGTAAACAATCACAACCGCGATTAGCAGGTCGACCACCATTGCGTCCCACGCTTGCGATAGCTTGTCTGCGGTTCCGGAAAGATTAATGCTCATGCCACCCGGCAGGCCATCTTCAAATAGCGGGGCCAGTACTTTTGTATTTATTATATCTATTGCTTCTTCCATGGAAACATCGGGTGCCGGGCGAACCTCAATGGTTACTGTTCGCTCGCGCTCGATATGCCTAATCTCGGTTGGCCCGGATGTCACAATAACCTTAGCCAGCGAGCTAACCGGAAGAATTGCCCCCGAACGAGTAACAATCGGAAGGTTGGCCACCCCTTGGGTTTCGGTAATCCCTGATTCCGGCCCGGCTATTATTAGGTCTATCCGTTCGCCGCCAACGGTTATCTGGGCCACGCGCAGACCGTCGTTGAAGGCGTCGACGGTTTGGCTAAACTCGCGCGCCGTTATTCCGTTATCCGACAGGCGCACGGGGTCTGGAATAATTCGCACCTCGGGTGCGCCTAGTTCCAACCCCGGTTTGGGCCGAAGCTGGTTGCCTTCGTCTCTAGGCAGAACCTTGCCGGCCATTTGTGTAACCTTTAATGCCACCGCTAATACTTCTTCAAGCTCGGGCCCGGA
>DAOWFT010000070.1 GCA_030637845.1 Thalassospiraceae bacterium | reverse complement strand
TTTCAGGTGTGTTGGAGGATTTCGGCATTCGTGGCGAAATTGTAAAAGTCAGGCCCGGTCCGGTGATTACCCTTTACGAGCTTGAGCCGGCACCGGGGACAAAGTCGTCTCGGATAATTGGATTAAGCGACGATATAGCCAGATCGATGAGCGCAATTTCTGTGCGGGTTGCCACCGTGCCGGGACGCAACGTAATCGGGATCGAGCTGCCCAACCAGAACCGCGAAATGGTTCACCTACGCGAGCTTTTGGCTTCCGCTGATTTTGAAAAATCAAAGGGCCTGTTGACCATGGCATTGGGCAAAAACATTGGCGGCATTCCGGTTAATGTTGACCTTGCGCGTATGCCGCATCTTCTTATTGCTGGCACCACCGGGTCGGGTAAATCGGTTGGGCTTAACGCAATGATTTTATCACTGCTCTATCAAAACTCGCCCGAGCAATGTCGCTTTATAATGATTGATCCCAAGATGTTGGAGCTTTCGGTTTACGACAACATTCCCCACCTGCTGTCCCCGGTTGTGACCGACCCGGCAAAAGCGGTTGTGGCATTAAAATGGACGGTACGCGAAATGGAAGAGCGCTATCGCTCCATGAGCCAGATGGGCGTGCGCAATATAACCGGATACAACCAGCGCCTTGTTGATGCAACAAAGCGCGGCGAGGTAATGACCCGCAAAGTTCAAACCGGATTTGACGAAGCCGGAAAACCTGTTTTTGAAGAACAGCCCCTCTCCATGGATCCGCTGCCCTATATTGTGGTGGTGGTCGATGAAATGGCCGACCTGATGTTGGTCGCCGGTAAAGAAGTAGAAGGCGCCATCCAACGGCTGGCACAGATGGCCCGGGCCGCCGGTATCCATATTATAATGGCGACCCAACGCCCCAGCGTTGACGTGATTACCGGCACCATCAAAGCCAACTTCCCGACCCGGATAAGTTTTCAGGTAACCTCAAAAATTGATAGTCGCACCATTCTTGGCGAACAGGGCGCAGAGCGCCTGCTGGGTCAGGGCGATATGTTGTACATGGCCGGTGGCGGGCGCATTACCCGCTGTCACGCACCGTTTGTATCGGACGAAGAGGTCGAAGAGGTTGTCAGTTTCCTTAAAGATCAGGGCCGGCCTGATTACCTTGATGAAATTACCGAAGAGCCAATAACCCCCGATATGACCGGCCCGGTAGCCGGTGGCGGCAACAAAGATGACGAGCTCTATGACCAGGCCGTGGCCCTAATCGCCCGGGAAGGCAAAGCATCCACAAGTTTTATTCAACGCCACCTACAAATAGGTTACAATCGCGCCGCCCGTATAATTGAGCGAATGGAAGCGGAAGGCGTGGTAAGTAAGGCAAACCGTGTCGGCCGCCGAGAGGTTTTAATCGGTGACGTTAGCGCACAAGCATCCTAAGCAAATATTGAAAAACATATTTTTTAAACTTGGCATTAAACTGGCATTATTTTTTGTCGGTTTTGTTTTGTTGTTACCGGATACGGTTGCAGCAAAAGATTCCTTTGGCTTGAACGCTGCCCAAGTTGCAAAAGTAAAAAAAGCACAAAACTATCTTAACAAGATGACCACGCTTAAGGCGAAGTTCATTCAAGTCACAAGCAGGGGCGGGTTTGCCCGTGGTGAGTTATGGATATCGGTGCCGGGGCGCATGCGCTTTGATTATGATCCACCGCTAGAGGTTGTCATCGTATCTGACGGCAGAACTGTTTTGTTCAAAGATGATGTTCTTGATCAACTCAGCTACATCGCCTTTGACGCCACACCGGCATCTATATTGCTAGGCGGTAGGGTAGATTTTTTCGGCCCGGATGTATTGTTGACCGATTTCGAGCACAATGACGGCACGGTTCGCATTACCGTAGTCCGCAAAGAGGACCCGGCCGAAGGCTCGCTTACAATGGTTTTTAACGCATCAAACATGGCCCTTATAAAATGGATGATTATTGACGCTCAGGGCATCGCCACTACCGTCTCACTGCTCGAGCCCAGCTTTGGCGGCCCGATTGATGAAAAATTATTCAAGGTCGAACAGCGGACTTTTGCAAAATAATACTGATTAATCAACGCACAATAAGTCATGATTTTTTGTAGGGTTTTTATTTTACGCCTGTAAATTACCTTCGGGGGTTGAACTGCCCCAGCCCTATCACCATCTATTAATTAACGGGCCTTCCGCAAAGGAAAGAGCCCATATTCGCCGGCGGTCCCCCCCATCAAGTCCGGCGAATTTTCCCACAAGGGAATGACTAAAAAAAACCCGGTCCTCCCCAAGGCCGGGTTTTCTTTTTTCTGCTTATTAATTTTTAGATGGCCAATTTTTAGGTGGCAAGCCGATAGCCGCCCCGATCGGTTAGCAATATTTCTGCATTGGTCGGGTCGCGTTCAATTTTTTGTCTCAGGCGATAAACGTGGGTCTCAAGTGTATGGGTGGTAACCTGTGCGTTGTAGCCCCAGACCTCGCCCAACAGATCCTTGCGGCTAACCGGCTGTCCGCCTTGGAGATAAAGAAATTTCAGTATTTGTGATTCCTTATCCGTAAGGCGAACGGTTCTTTCGCTTCCGGGCTCGGATCCGATTTCGATTAGTGTGCGTTGCCCGGGCTGAAAACCAAACGGCCCAATATGCAACATGGCTTCGTCGCTCATTTCAAATTGACGAATGTGGGCGCGCAATCTGGCCAACAGCACGCCTAACTTGAACGGTTTTGTAATGTAATCGGTTGCGCCGGCATCAAGCCCGGTGATGGTATCTGTTTCATCGTCGGCGGCGGTAAGCATTACAATGGGTGCCAGCAAACCCTGAGCGCGCAATGCCTTACAAACCTCGATCCCGCTTATGTCGGGCAGGCGCACGTCGAGCAAAACCAGATCGAAATATTCTTCGGCGCCTAGCTTAATGCCCTCGTTGCCGGTGGCCGCGCCAACACAGGCATAGCCCTCCAGCTCGGGCAGTCGCTCCACCAGCATGGAGCGCATGAAATCATCATCATCAATAACCAGAACGCGCTTGCTGTTTGCCATTACCCACCATTTAGCCTTGTTTTTTTAACCAATCCGCGCCCGTAACTACTATAATGTAACATAGCACAAAATAGCTATACTGATTACCTCCGGGCAGAGTAATGTGCGGCTTCTGACATAATTTACATATTGACGGCCATTGTGGGCGAGATTTGGACAAATGACGCAACGCAAGGATAACAATTGGGCACCGGCGAGCCGCAGCAACGTTTCGTTGTTGGCGGTGGATCGCGCCATTCATGAGCTAAGACGCGGACGCCCGGTTGTCATAACCGCCGGTGACGGTGCGGCAATGCTGGCATTGGCCGCCGAGGCGCTTACCCCCCACTTGCTTGAAGGCCTGATTGATACGGCCACCACTACCAATGATGAAATAAAAGTTGAGCTGGCAATTACCCGCAGGCGAGCAATACGGCTTGGCCTTGGGGGTGACGCACTGGGCGATGAACATTCGGTGCTGGCGATTTCATTTGAAAATAAACCCGACATCGCAAAACTGGCCGAACAATTGGCGCGCCTGACCGACCCCATACTTGAACCCGCAGCGGACGATGCCATTGGTGCCACAGTCCGGGCGTGCGCCCGTTATGGCGGGGAAGCGGCGGCGGTGGGCCTGGCAAAAATGGCCCGCCTGCTACCGGCAACGGTGGTTGTTTCCATTTCCGAAAGCTCCACATTTGATACCGCCGGATGGGCGGCCCGGCATGATATTCAGCTGGTTGACGGCGGCGATGTGTTTCAACACGAACGCACAACCGCACGCACATTAAAGCGCGTAAGCGATGCCGCTGTTCCGCTGGAGGGTGCCGAAAACGCACGGGTAATTGCCTATCGGCCACAGGACGGTGGGGTCGAACACCTGGCCATAGTTATTGGCGAACCGGGGGTGGGCGGAAAGCCCGCATTGGTAAGGCTGCATTCAGAATGTTTTACCGGCGACCTTTTGGGCTCACTTCGTTGCGATTGCGGCGATCAATTGCGTGGTGCAATTTCTGCAATCGGCAAAGCGGGCGAAGGGGTTCTTTTGTACCTTGCACAAGAGGGCCGTGGCATTGGTCTGGTTAATAAGCTGCGCGCATACACCCTGCAGGACGGCGGGCTTGATACGCTAGATGCCAACGAAGAACTTGGCTTTGATGCCGATGAGCGGGTTTACCTGCCGGCGGCACAAATGTTGAAAGATTTAGGCCTAGAAAAAATCAAGTTGCTCACCAATAACCCGCACAAGGTGGATGCCCTTTCCACATTTGGCATAGACGTGGTTGAGCGCGTCACCCATGCGTTCCCCGCCAATAAACACAACGAGCGCTACCTCGAGGTAAAAAAAGCCAAGGGCGGGCACCTGTTCTAGTGAGCCCCAATTCCATTGGAGACCCGGCAATTTCTCCCCCCTGCCCCGGCGAAATCGTTTAAAAAACGGCATAAATTGCCCTGTTTTTAATTATTTCGATAACGCAACGCTAAATAACCCCCACATAACCCATTGAAATATATATAAAAAAGCCTTTTGGCATTGCTATTGCATTATATATGGCAGGAAACCCCCTAAAGCCCCCGAAATATGGGCTATGGGGCATAAAGTTTGTGAATGGGATTAGTCGTTAATGGCCATAAATGTTTTAGAGGTTAGCAGGGACAATCAGGCAGAAAAGATCGCTGCCGAGGTTCGGGCCCGCATTGATGCCGGCAAGCAAGCGCGTCAGGCAGAAGGAGCTAGCGACGGTGGCGGCCTGTTTGGTGTCGCCCTCGATGCGGTTAACCCGCTACAACACATTCCCGGCGTTTCAAATATTTATCGCGCAGCCACTGGTGACGACATTAATCCGCTTTCATCCATGGCCGGGGGCTTTTTGTTCGGTGGCCCGGTTGGTCTGGGTGTTGGTGCTGCCAGCAGCTTCATTGAAATATTAACCGGCAAAAGCCCAGCCGAGCACGCAATGGCTTTGTTGAGTAGCGTAAACGATGATGAAAGCACAAATGTTGCGGGCGATGAATCTGAAGGGCCGGTGGGGCCGGTGGGAATTGACGCACTGGTCGGTTCGGTTGAACACCGGGCGCAAGACGATGCAAGCGTTCTTAGCGACGCCGGGATTAGGCAACGCCCCGGCTTTGGTGCAACACAAAGCAGCGTTGAATATTCATCCAACATCTGGACCCAATCGGCAATCATGGGTGTTACCGATAAATACGACAGCGCCAACAATCAAAATAACCAGCAGGGCAACCGCGCGGCTGATGACAGCGCCGCATAATTTATAAAGATTTATAAAATTATTTGCGGGCGCCGAATATGGCGGTGCCAACACGCACGTGAGTTGCGCCAAAATGAATTGCGGTCTCATAATCAGCGCTCATCCCCATGCTAAGG
>DAOWFT010000157.1 GCA_030637845.1 Thalassospiraceae bacterium | reverse complement strand
GGATCGCCGGCATTGAGGGTGATTTTGAAAAAGGTGACGCGGTTTATATTTGTGATAAATCCGGAACTGAAATTGCCCGGGGCCTGAGCGCCTATTCATCCGTGGATGGTAAAAAAATTATTGGTCATAAATCGACGGAGTTCGAAAAAATTCTGGGCTACCGTGGACGCGATGAAATAGTTCACCGCGATGATATGGCGCTTTTGCTAGATTAAATAAATATTATTTATCGCAGTTGCCTTTGGCGTTGGCAGCGCAGCGCCTGCCATTGATCCAGATTGCGTTGTACAGAACCGTATTAAACCTGCTGGCACCATCTAAGTCCGCACCCCTAAGGTCGGCTCCGGAAAAGTCGGCGTTATCCATTTTAGAATCTTCCATATTGGCGTCTTTTAACCTTGCGCCTTGCATGCGGGCCATTTGCATATTGGCATCTTCAAGGTCGGCACCTTCAAGATTGGCGCTAATAAAAAATGCACCGCGAAGGTTTGCGCCGACGAGTATTGCATTTTTAAGGTTGGCACCGGAAACGTTGGCGCTTTTCATATTGGCGTCTTCGAGGTTGGCTCCGCTGAGGTTTGCCTTGGTGAGCATGGCCCCGGATAGGTTGGCACGCTCCAGATCGGCCCCAGACAAATTCGCGTGTTTTAGGTTTGTGTTTTTAAGCCGGGCCTTGGAAAGATCGGCCCCGCTAAGGTCTACGCCTTGCAGGTTAAGCTTTTCTTTCTTGCAGCCAGACCAGTCAACCCCCGGGCCCGCCGGATCGTCGCAGGCGGCAAAGGCCGGAGAAGAATATAATAAACCCAAGATGGCAGTAGCCAAAATGGTGGATTTATTTGAATGTTTTACAAGGTATTTCATTGTATTTACCAACGCTTTAAACAGGATAGATTATCTACATAGATTGGCTAACGGGATTGAGACGGAGAGTCAATAATATGATAAATACCCTTATTGGTATATTTTAAAAATTAGGCAGAAAACATAAACAAAGGCACCAGAGTTAAGGTTATGAACAAAGAAACAATACCCCAGCTGATGAAGCAAATTGGTGAAAATGCCAAAACCTCGCTTGCCTTATTGGGATCGTCGCAGGCCAGCCAGCGTAAAGATGCCCTTATGTTAGGGGCCAAAGCTTTGCGCGAACAAAGTGACGCCATTATCAAAGCCAATGAAAAAGACTTGGCTGCGGCAAATAAAAAAGGCCTTACAGCGGCCATGCTTGACCGCCTTCGTCTTGATGGCGGGCGCATTGAAGCCATGGCAAAGGGACTGGAAGACATAGCATCATTGCCCGATCCTATTGGCCGGGTGCTGGCCGAATGGGAAAGACCCAATGGGTTAAAGATAAAGCGTGTTGCGGTACCCCTTGGGGTCATAGGGGTCATTTATGAATCTCGACCCAACGTCACCGCCGATGCCGGTGCGCTTTGCCTCAAAGCCGGCAATGCCTGCATCCTGCGCGGTGGTTCAGACAGCGTGCATTCCAGCGCCGCAATTCATGATTGCCTTGTAAAGGGGCTGGTCGCCGCCGGGCTGCCCCGGGACGCCATCCAGCGCATCCCCACAACCGACCGCGACGCGGTTGGTGAAATGCTAAATATGGCAGATACCATCGATGTAATTGTTCCCCGTGGTGGAAAATCATTAATCGAACGCATAACCGCCGAAAGCAAGGTTCCCTTGTTCAAGCACCTTGAAGGCATTTGTCATACTTATGTTGATAAGGCAGCTGATGCCCAAAAAGCCCGAGCGATAGTTCTTAACGCAAAAATGCGCCGAACCGGTATTTGCGGTTCAACCGAAACATTGTTGGTTGATGGTCGGGCCGAAGGTTCAGTTTTGCCCGCATTGGTAAAAGACCTGCTCGAGGCCGGATGTGAAGTGCGCGGTGATGAAGCGGCACAAAAAATTGACGCGCGGGTAATACCTGCCAGCGAAAAAGACTGGGGCACCGAATACCTTGATGCAATCATAAATGTACGTCAGGTCGATGGCGTGGACGGTGCCATAAAACATATTGCTAAATATGGAACCAATCATACGGACGCAATTATTAGCGAAGATGAAAAAGCTATTGAAAGCTTCAGCAATAATGTTGATAGCGCAATTATTATGGTCAACACTTCGACCCAGTTTGCCGATGGTGCCGAGTTCGGCATGGGTGCGGAAATTGGTATTTCCACCGGCAAGCTCCATGCTCGCGGACCGGTTGGGGTTGAGCAGTTAACCAGTTTCAAATATATCGTTGTTGGAACGGGCCAAACAAGACCTCAATGAAAAAAATAAATAAAAATCGTCGCATAGGTATTTTGGGTGGCTCGTTTAACCCGGCCCACGAAGGTCACTTGCATGTATCGCAGTTAGCGCTCGAGAAATTGAAACTTGACGAGCTATGGTGGCTGGTCTCGCCGCAAAACCCGCTTAAACCGGTTGATGGCATGGCTGGCTTTGATGAGCGGATGGATCAGGCGCGCGTAATCGCCGCCCGTGACGGGCGAATAATTGTATCTGATTTTGAAAAAATCTCAGATACAACTTATTCCATTGATACAATCACCGCCCTCAAGGCAGCGTACCCCGATGTTTCATTTGTCTGGGTTATGGGGGCCGATAATTTGCGTCAGATGCCCCGTTGGCAGGGCTGGCAAAAAATATTTAGGTCTATTCCCATTGCGGTTTTTCCCCGCGCACCCCATTCTTTAAGGGCGCTTAATGGCCGTGCGGCAAGGCGTTTTGCCGGTGCGATGATTGACCCCAAGAACGCCTCACGGCTGGCCGGGCGCCGGGCCCCGGCCTGGGTTATGCTACAGGCCCCGCTGCATGGCCAGTCTGCGACCCGGCTTCGCCAAAGCGAGAGAAAAATCCAAGGCTAAAAGAGGTAATTAGCCTAATTTTAATGGCCAATATGGTAAACTCAGGCAATCGTTATCGCCTCTCATGTAATGAAAAGGATAAAGGTTATTCCACAATTAAATAAAACTCCGCCAACTGCCCAACCAACGGCTAAGCAATTGCTAAAGCTGGTGGAAACTTCGCTAGAAGACAACAAGGCAAAAGACATTGCCGTCATAAATATTATCGGCAAAAGCGATATTGCAGATTATCTTGTAATCGCCTCGGGCAATTCAGCCCGCCATGTGGCGGCAATTGCCGGGCACCTGCGCGATGACTTGAAAAAAGGCGGACAGGAAAAAGTGGTGGTTGAAGGGTTAAGTCAATCAGATTGGGCCTTGATCGATTGCGGCGACGTGATTGTTCATGTTTTTCATCCCGAGGTAAGAGAATTTTACGGTCTTGAAAAGATGTGGAGTTCCAGCGGAAAAGGTGAAGAGGGCGCAATCGGCAAAAATGCCTGATTGATAGCCTAAGATACGGGAACACAACTCATTGCAATATACAATTGTCGCCATAGGCAAGATGCGCCATTCGGTTGAGCGTGATTTGTTGAATAATTTTTCCGAACGCATAAGGCCAAAACCACTGGTTATAGAGGTGGAGGAAAAGCGCAACCTTTCCTCGAGCGAACTTAAATCCCGCGAAGGCGAGCTTCTTATTGCCGCGGTTCCTGTGGGGGCAAAAGTTATTGCCCTTGATGAAAACGGTAAATCCTTATCCAGCCGTGAACTGGCAACCCTGTTAGGCTCATGGGGTGACGAGGGGGTGCGTGAAACCGCCTTTGTTATTGGCGGCGCCGATGGCTTGGCCGGTAGCGTTCGCAAAAAAGCAGACTTAACCCTTTCGCTGGGGGCCATGACATGGCCCCATATGATGGTTCGCGGTATGGTGGCTGAGCAAATATACCGGGCCCAGTCCATACTTTCCGGGCATCCGTACCATCGGGATTAAACAAATTAAATACAATAGAGGGGGGTGCGAAGCACCGATTTTAAGGGCTATATTAAAGACATGAATAAAAAAGCCAATTCACCGATAAAGCCCGTCGTTCTTTGTATATTGGATGGTTGGGGCGAACGAGTTGAGTCTACCTGCAACGCGGTTAATGCCGCCACCACGCCCAACTGGGACAGGCTTAACAAAAGTTGCCCCAAATCCAAGCTCAAGGCATCGGCACTGGATGTCGGCCTGCCCGACGGCCAGATGGGAAATTCCGAAGTAGGACACATGACCCTGGGTGCGGGCCGGGTGGTTATGCAAGACCTGCCGCGCATTGATGCCGCCATTCATGATGGCTCCCTTGATGAAAACAAAGAATTAATTGCCTTTATAGAAAAGCTGAAAAAATCCGGTGGCACCTGCCATTTGATGGGACTCCTTTCACCGGGCGGGGTGCATTCTCATCACTGGCACATGCGCACCCTTGCCACAATTATTTCCAACGCAGGCATCAAGGTCAAAGTTCACGCATTTCTTGATGGACGCGATACCCCGCCTAAAAGTGCAGCCGATTATATGAAGCGTTTTGAATCAGAATGCAGATATCTGAAAGATGTTTCCATTGCTACAATTTGTGGTCGCTATTGGGCCATGGACCGGGACAAGCGCTGGGACCGGGTGGAAAAAGCATATAATT
>DAOWFT010000201.1 GCA_030637845.1 Thalassospiraceae bacterium | reverse complement strand
GTCGAGAACTTTTTCTATCAGTTCTTTCATGTCATAGGGTTTGTTGGGATTATCAGGAACCAATGTATCGAGCGATAGCTCGACCCGATCGAGACTATCGGGTGTTGGCCTGATTGGTGGTTTTTCTTTGTTATTGGCGGTCAGAAAATCAATAAAGCGGCGAAGATATAAAAGCGCCTCTGCATCGTTGGAAAATGCGTTATGGGCAACACCTGATTTGGTTGTGTGGGTGCTGGCACCGCCCAGTTCTTCGAGGGTTACTTCTTCGTGGGTTACGGTCTTTACCACATCGGGCCCGGTAACAAACATATATGAAGTATCTTCGACCATGAAAATAAAATCGGTTATGGCTGGCGAATAAACCGCACCCCCGGCGCATGGCCCCATGATTACGGAAATTTGCGGTATAACACCCGATGCCTCGACGTTGCGTTGAAATATCTCGGCGTATCCAGCCAGTGACGAGACTCCTTCTTGAATGCGCGCACCGCCGGAATCGTTAAGCCCGATAACCGGCGCGCCAACCTTCATCGCCTGGTCCATAATTTTTGCTATTTTGGCAGCGTGAGATTCTGAAAGTGAGCCGCCAAACACGGTAAAATCCTGTGAGAAAATAAATATCAGCCTGCCGTTAATGGTTCCGTATCCGGTCACCACCCCATCACCGGGAATGGTTTGTTTGGCCATGCCGAAATCAACACAGCGGTGTTCGACGAACATATCCCATTCTTCGAAGGTTCCGGGATCGAGTAAAAGCTCAATCCGTTCGCGCGCGCTCAATTTTCCCTTGGCATGCTGACGGGCAATTCGTTCCTTGCCGCCGCCCTGACGGGCGCGCTCACGTCTTTTTTCAAGCTCTTCGATTATATCGTGCATATGATATTTCTTGCCTTTCGTCAGCCTGTTTTTTCTAGCACGACCAAGGCCATTTTGCACCTGCGAAATGATGCCAAGTAAATAGTGTCAGGCAAATGCCAATTGTGTATATTCCAGCAAACGAAACAGCCGAGCGCCCCAATATGTATTATAAAGTAAGCCCAATTGCAGCCCTTCTTTGGAGGTTTGGGCGCCTTACCCGCAAAATCCCCCTGTTAAAAAGAATGTGGCCAAGCTTGCTAAAAAAATGGGTGCGCCTTACATGGGAAAATAATGAAAAAATCGTCACCACCGAGGTTGGTGTGTTTGCCTTAAATCATACGCATTATATTGAACGGCTAATCGCCTTTTACGGCGATTACGAAAATGAACAGGTTGATTATTTGCTGTCCGCCATGCAGGCGTGTTCGGCTGATGTGTTTTTGGATATTGGTTCAAACATTGGCTATTACGCAATCGCCGCCGCCACCAGAGCAAAACCCGGACGCATAATCGCGTTCGAACCGGACGAGCGAAACGTCAAGCGGTTAAAATTAAACCTGAAACTAAGCGGTCTTGCCAATACAATAGAAATTAAAGAATCTGCGGTCAGCGATAAAACCGGCAAGATCGAATTTCTTCCATCTCACGAAACAACCACCGAAGTATCACTGGTTGGAAGCGGTGAAAATTCCATAGTGCTGGATTCAATTTCGCTGGATGATGAGTTTGATTTCAAGGGCAAAACAATATTCATCAAAATGGATATTGAGGGTCATGAATTAGAGGCCCTCAATGGTGCCAGGCGATTGCTAAGGGAAAACCGGGTTTTTATGCAATTGGAATGCTTTGATGAAAACCTTCCGCAAGTGCTTGAATTGTTGGAATCACTGGGAATGACCATGTGCAATGAAATGGGCTGGGATAGGTATCTCAAGAATTTCGATTTACCCGTTTAATCCCATGGGCAAGCCTGATATAAGCCACTCATCATGAATGACGCCACCAGCAATACCGATACCGCAAAACCGCCAATTAACCACAGCCTGAAAATGGCCCTGGAAATGGGGCCGCTGTTGATATTTTTTGTGGTCAATGCCAAATGGGGCATCATGACGGCCACCGCTACATTCATGGTTACGACAACCATCGCCCTTAGCGTTTCATACATAACAACCAGACGCCTGCCGGCCATGCTGCTGATAGGTGGCTTGTTTATAATGGTGTTTGGCGGGCTTACGCTGGCGCTGGATGACGATATGTTTATCAAGCTAAAGCCGACAATCGTAAACACCCTGTTTGCCGGCGCCCTATTCACCGGGCTGGCAACCGGGCGCAATTTTCTTAAAAAGATTTTTGCAAGTGCCATCCATATTGACGATGAAGGCTGGCGCAAGCTTACCTGGCGTTGGGCATGGTTTTTTATTGTGCTGGCAATATTGAACGAAATTGTCTGGCGCACGCAAACAACCGATATGTGGGTGAACTTCAAGGTTTTCGGGATTATGCCGCTAACACTGGTGTTCAGCTTTACCCAGTTGCCGCTTATATTCAGCCATCAGTTAGAAGAAGAAACTGATGGTGATAGCGTGAGCCAATAATCAACCTTTACGCAACAGATTAAAAAACTTTTCGATATCATTTATTTCTGCCGCTATTGCTTCGCGGCGATCCTTGGTTTCCCAGTCCTCACCCCAATTTTCTATTTGCCAGGTATTATCGAGCATCGAGCATTCAAATGCTTCATCGGCGCTTATGCGCCCAGCATAAACCGCCAACGCCAATACCAGCGAACCACACGTCCCCACCAACACGGCAAATGCGGTAAGTGAAAAAATATCCATTTTCTCTATTTCGTTCTTAAATGCGTTTATTGCATCGGGCGATTGCTCCTCGGGAATTATCCCAGCTGTCGGCACCAGCCTTGCGCCAATGTCTTCTGCCGCCCAATCCAGTAATGGCTGCCACTTTTCATTCTGGCGCGATACCAGCTCGGGCGGGCTTTCGGCCAAATGGCAAAGAAGATCTGTTTGGGCGTATCCAACCATCCCATCAATCACCCCGTCACGGGTTTCGCTTACACGGTCAATGGCTGTTCCGGCAATCTGCGTCAGCGGCATGGTCGATGGTATTATTTCATCGCTCTGATTATTCCACTCAGCCGCCATTGCCGCGGCCAGCGCATGGCTTGGCACCGCAAACTGCTTGCCCGCAGGGGTTTTTATTTGTTTGTCATCCAGCGCTATGGCAAAGCCGCTATCTTTGTCGCCCTGGTCAATATGGATAACGGCTGCATTTTTATAAAAACGTTTTTTCATTTGGTTCCAAATATACTCTTTAGCGCACCGCCGATGCCTTTTTCCAAGGTGTTGGTTATGTTTTTGACCGCATCAGTTGGGCTGGTTGTTGTTGGTTTTTTCAAAACCGGGGCCGGTGCATTTTTCTTATCGGAAAGAACCTCAATGCAGGGGTCGTATTCGGTTGTCTGTTTTGAATTATTTCCAAGGGCTCCCAACAATTCGCCAATAGTTCCCGCCCCGCTGCCGACAATATTGCCAACATTTCCAATTGTTCCAACAACCGCGCCGGCGGGATTAATGCCGATCTTGGGATTGGTAAATTGTCCGGTTACGCTCAAGGGAACAGCAAAACT
>DAOWFT010000103.1 GCA_030637845.1 Thalassospiraceae bacterium | reverse complement strand
GTCTTGTCACGATGTCACGGCCATCCAAATCTGGGGAATGGAGACGGGGTTATCGTTGCAAATGACATGCACCGCACCAAGGGTTTCCACCGCGCTTAGTCCTTTGACCAATACATTGCGCTTGGCCATGCGCAGGCTACCCATGGCCAACGACAAGGTGAATGTAGGCAAAAGTCCTTCGGGCACATTGGCAACAATGATGCCCATCATGAAGACCAGATTAATCCACAGCGAACGCCCGCTGATTACGCCGTATGTGAAAAAGATCGCGCCCATGCTCACCGCGATAATGGTAAGCACCCGCACCATATGAGCGGTTTCAATATCTAAAGGCGAAGAAACGCGTTTGACCTTGTGCGACAGGGTTGCAATTTTGCCAAATTCGGTGCGTGCGCCGGTGGCAAATACTACCGCCAAGCCACGGCCTTTTTTTATCATGCAGCCGGCGAACATCACGTTGGTGCTTTCGGTTATTGTTGTATCCTGCGCCGAAAACGTTAGGTAAACCGGGTGGGATTCGCCGGTGAGTGGGGCGTTATTAACGACAAGATCTTGCGTTTCAACCAACCGTGCATCGGCGGGAACCTTATCGCCCTCCCTAACTATCAGCAGATCACCCGGCACTAATTGCTCCGCTAATATTTCATTTTCTTTGCCACCCCGGCGCACCATTACGCGTTGCGGCAAAAACTTTTGCAGTTCTTCCATCGCTCGTTCGGCACGGTACTCCTGAATAAAACTGAACATGGCGTTAAGTATCGACACGCCAAGCAATGCCCAGCCGAGAATATTCATGCCTTCTCCTGGCTGGACGTAATCGGCGATAAAGCAAATGCCAGCCGAGATATCAAGCAGGACTGAGAAGAAGTTTGTGAATTGGCGGCCAAGGCTTTTTAACCATACAAAACGTTTGGTTTTTTCCAGTGTGTTGGAACCAACCTCGGCTAAACGATCTCGAACCTCGCGGGCGCTTAATCCATCCTTTCGGGTGTGCAGGTACATATAGACCTGATCGGGTGGAATATTTTGTATTTGTTTATGAAAGCCTTGCCCATCCATGGTTCACACCCCACGATATATGGCAACGTCACACGGCGTGTTGCGCAACACGACCTCAATAGGATTGCCGTACAGAAACTTGGCCCGCAGATCCTTTCGAGATGCCTCCATCAGAATCAGATGCGACTTGTGGCGATTGGCGGAAATTATTACCTCTTGCGCCCAGTCATCGGATACGGTGACATTTATATCAATTTTTTCTCCATCAACGCCGGTAAGTTGGGCAAGCTCATCATCCAGACCCTTCATGGCGGCCCAACCCTTTTCACTCAAGCTCTTTGCCTGATTATTTAAAAGACGTTTAAACAGCTGGCGCTTGAGCATTATCACGCGCAACAAATTAATCCGCAAAATATTGGGGGAAAAACGCTTTAATATGTCCGCGCCCATCATTAATCCTTTGTGGTCACCCGCCACGGGGATTAGAAAACGCCTAGGCGCACCAAGCAGCCCTGGTTGGGTTACCCGCACCGCCATAACGTTAAAATTTTTATCAGATAGAAGTTTTTCGGCAACGGTACCCGACAAATATCCGGCATTGCCGCTTTTTAGCCGCACACCACACAGCAGTAATGTATCGGGGGTGCTGGGTGTATGTTCAACCAGATCGCGAAACACACCGTTCGGGCCAGATCCAGATGATGGCTGAATATCGAAAGCAACATCCACGCCGACCTGTGCGCACGCACGTTCCAGCTCTGCGCCTTTGGCCTGAACCTCGGATGTATTGATTTCATCGGTATCAATACAGATGATATGCAACAGATGATCGGGGTCGTGACGAGCCAGATTTAATGCGTACCAAGCCACCCAATCACTGTTAATGGAGCCATCATAAGCAAGGTGAATCATCACACACTTCCTTTTTAAGCACGCTTATCGAACAATAATAATATGTTCTATTTTATAACTAAGCCTTTATCGCTTGGGCCGCGGGTAGATACTCAAGATTTTGGGCTTCGGCAACCGCTTTATTGGTGATGCTGCCGTCATGGACGTTAAGCCCCTGAAGCAATCCGTCATCATCTGCCATGGCGTCCCGCCAGCCCTGATTTGCCAGCTTTATCACATAAGGTAGAGTTGCATTATTCAGGGCCAGTGCAGAGGTTCGGGCCACGCCACCCGGCATGTTGGTTACGCAATAATGCACAACGCCTTCCTCCATATAATAAGGATCGGCATGGGTGGTTGGGCGACTGGTTTCAAAACATCCGCCTTGGTCAATGGCGACATCCACAATGGCAGAACCATCACGCATGGCCCGCACCATGTCGCGGCTGACCAGTTTCGGTGCGGTTTCTCCGGGTAGAAGCACCGACCCGATAACAAGGTCGGCATCCTCTACGGCAATTGCCACGTTTTCTTTGGTTGACTGCAAGGTGTTGATGTTGCCCCCGAACTGTTGTTCCAGTTCTGCCAGACGTTGAGCTGAACGATCAATAATTGTAACTTCTGCTTGCAGGGCAATGGCTATTTCTGCGGCGTTGGTGCCGACGGTGCCGCCACCGAGAATGACCGCCTTGCCCGGCGCGACCCCGGCACCACCACTTAGCAAAATACCGGCCCCACCAATGCTTTTTTCCAGCGCCCGTGCGCCTGCCTGAATAGACATGCGTCCGGCGATGGCACTCATGGGCTGAAGCAATATCAGATGACCGTTTTTATCGGATACTGTTTCGTAGGCAATGGCGGTCGCACCCGATTGCATTAATAATTGAGTCTGCTTGGCATCGGGCGCCAAATGTAAATAGGTAAACAGAACCTGCCCCGGGCGCAGCATTTTGCATTCTTCTGCTTGCGGCTCCTTGACCTTGATAATCATCTCGGCTTCGGCAAAGACCTCGGCGGCATTTTTGGCGATGGTGGCGCCGACACCGATGTAATCATCATCTAAAAAACCGATTCCCGCCCCGGCACCCTGCTCTACCAAAACCGAATGACCATGGCCGACAACCTTGCCTACGCATTCTGGCGTCAGGCCGACCCGGTATTCATGAATTTTTGTTTCCTTCGGTATACCCAACAACATGGACTGACCCTCATTTTTGGTAATTTTAAAATTAGAACACGACCACTGCACGCTGTCACTATATTGATATTGGTTATTATCTGGATACCATCGCAAGCGCCGATGTCGGTGCTGGTTTTTCCAGTGCATAGAGGATACCATAAATAAGGGTCAAAACCTCCTCACTTCGGAGAGTTATATTAAATGGAATTACCGCCTGCCAATAGCGATGCCGTGCCAACACCCCATCAAGATACGCATGGTCGGTGGTGGCAGAAAGATTTTCAATTTACGTTGGCTCTCATACCGCCGCTATTGGTTCGTTTTTACACCGATGGTCAGGATATGGCGTTGCAGCGGCTTGTCTTGCTGGTCTTGTTGTTTGCTGTCGCCTATGGCTGGAGCATTGTGTTCACAAAACAAATCGGCAAAACACCCACGGCTGATCAATTTAACTTTGCCATGCTTTTTTCCTTATTATTACCCTCGCCCGTGGGTTGGGGCGGAGCAGTATTGGCCGCCAGCTTTGGTTGGGTATTCGGTCGCGAAATTTTTGGTGGCAAGACCGTTCTTTCGCCAGTCGTTATTGCGTTAGCGTTTGCCATTTTTTCATTTCCCGAAGGGGGCTATGAAACGCTGTGGATACTTTCCGCTGCACCGGATCATCTATTGGCGATGTCATGCTTGCCGGGCGCTGCATGGCTGTTATGGAAAGGTATTTTATCGTGGCGGGTTGTTGTGGGTGCGGTGGCGGGTGTCGCCGCAACAATTTTGTTGATGTCACAACCGGAATCCTCATCATGGTGGGCGCATTTTATTCTCGGCACATTTGCGCCGGGAATTTTATTTATGGCAGCAGCGCCCGAAAGCATGCCGCGAAGTGAAAGTGCCCGCTGGGCTTATGGTCTTATGGTTGGCGCATTAATTATTCTGATCCGCACAGCCAATCCCGATCAGCCCGATGGCATGGTGTTTGCCGTTCTGCTGGGGAGCTTGTTTGCTCCGCTTGTTGATCGTGCGTTTAGCTGGAGGCCCAAACATGAGTAACCTCAAAACTCTGGGCGTAGCTTTTCTGGTGGCACTGGTTTGCTCAATCGTAGTGTCGTTTACCGCCGTGACCTTGAAACCGCTACAAGATGCCAACCGCCTGCGCGCAAGTTCCGCCAGTCTGGTTGAGGTTTTGCAAACCCTTGGTGTCGGCATGCCCACGACACAGCTGATAGACCGCGTTAGCGGCACCAGCGTAAGGCGTGATCCGGGCAGCGAAAGCGAATTGGAATCAAGCAAAGACATAGCCGGGCTGGGTCAGGTCGAGGACGTTCTAACGGTTTATGAATTACGAACCGATGGTCGGCTTGATCTGGTCATTCTGCCTGTTCGTGGCAGCGGTTATAAATCAATGCTGATAGGTTATCTGGCCCTTGCGGGAGACCTCAATACAATTGCCGCGCTTACTTTTCATCAACAAGATGAAACCCCCGGTATGGGTGCGCGCATCATGGAAGAGGAATGGCAGGCGCTGTGGTCTGATAAGCAGGTTAGCGATCAAAGTGGTGCCATCCGTATTGAAGTAGTCAAGGGCACTGCCGAAGGTGTGCATGAAGTTGACGGCATTTCTGGCGCCACCCGAACCGGCACAGGGGTTACCAATCTGGTGCGGTTTTGGTTCGGACCGGATGGTTACGGGCCGTATCTTGCACGCCTAAAACGAGAGGCAGGATAATGGCATTTGATAACAAACCATTACTCGAGCCGATTATCTCCGCCAATCCGGTCATACTGCATGTGCTGGGTATTTGTTCGGCGCTGGCGGTAACCACATCGCTTTCAACTGCGCTGGTTATGAGTGTGGCATTGATTTTTGTTATTGGTTTTTCCAATACGCTCATCAGCCTGATCCGTCACCATATTCCCAAAACCATTCGTTTAATCGTGCAAATCACCATCATTGCATCGCTGGTTATTGTTGTTGACCAGATATTACAGGCGTACATGTTTGAAATGAGCAAGCGGCTTAGCGTGTTTGTTGGCCTGATAGTCACCAACTGCATAGTGCTTGGCCGGGCCGAGGCCTTTGCCATGAAAAATCCACCACTCCCAAGCTTGCTTGACGGAATTGGCAACGGTCTGGGTTATGCATGGATTTTACTGTTGATCGGCGCGCTGCGCGAATTATTGGCCGCAGGTACGCTTATGGGTCAAGCGGTGTTGCCTTTGGCAGAAAGCGGTGGTTGGTTTACGCCGCTAAAGATGATGTCGTTACCGCCTAGTGCATTTTTCCTGCTGGGGTTGCTGGTTTGGGCTGTGCGTACAATTAAACCCGATCATGTCGAAACGCTTTTGGATGCCGATAGCTCCAGAAGTGAAGGAGATGCTCCATGATTGAGCTATTTCTCAAATCTATATTCAGCGACAATTTGGCGCTCGCATACTTTCTTGGCATGTGCACCTTCCTTGCGGTTTCGCGTCATTTTGAAACGGCGCTTGGGCTTGGCTTGGCCATGATTGTTGTTGAAACCATTACGGTACCCATCAACAATCTGATATTTAACTGGGTTTTGGCTGATGGCGCCCTGTCGTGGATGGGCCTTGTAGATATAGATTTAAGTTTTCTTACGTTAATCGCCTCCATCGGCGTGATTGCGGCCACGGTGCAAATTCTTGAGATGGTTCTGGATCGTTTTTTTCCCAAACTCTATCAGGCGTTAGGTATTTTTCTGCCGTTGATTACGGTCAACTGCGCCATTCTTGGCGCCAGCCTGTTCATGGTTGAACGGCACTACGATTTTTCCGAAAGCGTTGTTTACGGGTTTGGTTCCGGTCTTGGTTGGGCCTTGGCGATTTGGGCGTTAGCGGCATTGCGTGAGCGCATTGATGAAAATCTGGTACCGAAAGGCCTGCGCGGGCTGGGTCTGGCATTTATTCTGACCGGAATGATGTCCATGGGTTTTGCCGTTTTCGGCGATCTTGGGTTTGGGTGAAAATGCAATGAACGAAATCATTCTCGGTAGCGCGGTGTTTACGGGGCTGGTTATGGTTCTGGTCTTGATTGTTCTTGGTGCGCGCACCGTTCTGTGGGGAAACGGACATGCGCAACTTAACGTCAATGGTGAGCGGGTAATCGAAAGTGCGCTGGGCGAAAAATTGCTGGGTGCATTAGAGCATGGCGGCGTGCATCTTCCCACTGCCTGCCGGGGGGTTGGTTCCTGCGGTTTGTGCCGAGTCAAGATTTTGGACGAAACACAAACCGGCATGGTGCTACCGGTTGAACGCGCCAAGTTGAGCAACGCCGACATCACCCAGGGTTACCGCTTGGCCTGTCAAGTGGTGGTGCGCGGTGATTTGGAAATTACCGTGCCGGCAGAAATGCTCGGAGCTGAAAGCTGGACATGTACAGTAAAAGAAACCCGAACGCTTTCGCCATTAATAAAGGAAGTTGTTTTAGCATTGCCATCGGGGGAAAGCAGAAACTTCCCCGCCGGGGGATACGTTTTGCTAAGCGCCCCCCGATTTAATCTTTCGTTTTCCGATATCGAAGTTCGGCCCGAACATGAAAGCACTTGGCGGCGTCTGGGTCTTCGCAATTTGAAAGTTATAAGTCGTGATGCGCAAAATCGTGCCTATTCATTGGCTAATAGCCCAAATGACACGGAAACATTACTTTTAAACATTCGCCTGGCCTTGCCGCCAAGTACAAATCCGGATGCAATGCCGGGCATAGTTTCTTCGTATCTGTTCGGCCTAAAGGTTGGCGACAAGGTTCATGCTTCAGGGCCTTATGGAAATTTCTTTGTTCAAGATACAACCCAAGAAATGATTTTTATCGGCGGCGGTGTTGGTATGGCACCGCTTTGCGCGCATGTTTATGATCAGCTTGAACGCATAAACAGCAAACGAAGCATGAGTTACTGGTATGGCGCACGTTCGCTTATTGATCTTTATTACGTCAACAAGATGGAAAGGCTTGCAAAGGAACATGAAAACTTTTCCTGGCATGTGGCCCTATCCGCCCCGGCAGAAGAAGATGGGTGGGAAGGCGAAACCGGCTTTATCCATGATGTCGTTTACCGCAAACACTTAAAAAATCATCCGGCACCCGAAACTTGTGAATATTACCTGTGCGGCCCCCCGCTTATGATCAAGGCGATACGCACCATGTTGGACAAATTGGGCGTCCCGCGGGACAATGTATTTTATGACGATTTTGGAGTTTGAACCTTGTTTATTCCCACGCCAATTAGCAAAAGACAGTTTATTAAATTGACCGCCAGTGCAACATTGAGTGCAACATTGGTGGCTGGCGTTAACAATTTTGCATTAGCTGCCTCTGTTTTGACGGGTGGTGTGCGGGTAGAAACCGGCCCTGCGTTTGGTTCTGCGTGGCGTCTGGTTATGGCAAATACGGCGGATGCATTGTTTGCGCGTAAAAAAATTGAAACCGTGGTGCAGCGGATTGATAAGCTAATGTCACCATTTCGCAAGGATTCAGAACTGGCACAGTTCAATTTCGCAAATAATGCAAACACAAATCCAAACATGGCCATTTCCAAAGAAACCGCGTCTGTTCTTCGTATGGCACTAGATATTGCCCGGGCCAGTGATGGTGCGTTTGACCCGACAAGCGCCCCCATGGGGCGGCGTTTTGGTTTTGGCTCAACCTACATAAGCGCCACTCGTCCGGCTGGTCATTACCGGGATCTCAACCTCAATGGAAACCAGCTGCAAACGGCGCGGCGCGGTCTTAGCCTTGACCTTTGCGCCATTGCCAAGGGCCACGCGCTGGATGAAATTGTCCGGGGGCTGGATGGTGCGGACTTTTTGCTTGAGCTTGGTGGTGAAATTGCAGCGGGCGGCCATCACCCCAGCGGGCGGCCATGGCGTATGGGAATAGAACGCCCCGGTGCTAAAAAACTGCAACGCGCAATTGAATGGGATGGGCGTGCTTTGGCTACATCCGGTAATGGCGCAGAGGGATATAGTTTTGTCGGGCGGCGCTATGGTCATGTGGTCGACCCAAGAACCGCAAGGACGGTTGAAAATGAAGTTGCCCAAGTTAGTGTGCTGGCGCCAACCGGGCAATTGGCCGATGGCTTGGCGACAGCGGCGCTGGTACTGGGCCCAGCGCGTGCGCGCAATATGCTGGCCGCCTTTGATGGCAGCGCGCTTTTTATTATGCGTGACGGGGACAAATTGCGCGAAGTTGATGTATTGAGCTTTAGTCAAGGGTATGGAGCATAGGGCATGGGCATTTTTTTTATAACATTTGGAATATTTTTGCTGGTAATGGCTGGCCTTGCCGTTGGTCTGTTGGTTGGCCGTGGGCCGCTTAAAGGTTCATGTGGTGGCAACGCCGTGGTAAGAAATTGCCCGGCCTGTAAGGGAGAAGATATATAATGGAACTTAGCGTTGCTGACATAATGACATCACAGCTGGTTACCTTTACGCCGGATACCAACATTCACAAAGCCATACATGTTTTGCTGGAAAAACGCCTATCGGGTGCCCCGGTGGTTGACGATGCGGGAACTCTGGTTGGAATATTATCGAAGAAGGACTGCCTGAAGATTGTGTTTAGCACCAGCTATCATCAGGATCGGGGCGGATCGGTTAGCGAATACATGAGCACGGATGTGCAGACCTTGGATTTTGATATGAACTTAATCGATACGGCGGAGCATTTTCTTAAAAGTAACTTTCGTCGCTTCCCGGTGATGCGGGACGGCAAACTGATC
>DAOWFT010000166.1 GCA_030637845.1 Thalassospiraceae bacterium | reverse complement strand
GCCTCATTAACAAGGGAAAGCGGTACTGATTCCACCAGGGTTTCGGCAAAAGCCGAATGGACACTGCCATACATCGCACCCAAGGGTGATGTTTATAAATTATCGGCAAGCCTTCGCACCGATGTGTTCAACGTATCCGACCAACCCCATACCGGGGAAGCAGATGGTCTTTATGATGGAACAACCTATCGGGTCTATCCGCAAATTGCCCTTGACTGGCGCTGGCCGTTGGCAAAACGTTCCGGAACCACCTCTGAAATTATAGAACCGGTAGCGCAAGCCATTGTCGGGCCTTATGGCGGCAATAGCCAGAAAATGCCAAACGAAGACAGTCAGGATGTTAACTTCAACGATTCAAACCTGTTCTCCACAAACAGGTTTACCGGTTTCGATAAAGTAGAGGGTGGCCCTCGTTTTAATTACGGAATTAAATGGGGGCTGTACGGTGATGGTGGCGGCTCAACCAACCTGATGATTGGGCAAAGCTACCGCCTGTCATCCGATAGCACCTTTGCTCCGGGATCCGGACTAGAGGACAATTTCTCTGATTTTGTTGGTATGGTCAAAGTGTCTCCTGGCTCTAATTTTAATATGCTTTACCGCACAAGAATTGATAAAAATTCATACGAATTCCACAGCAATGAGCTGGGGGTTAACGGCGAGATTTATGATTTTAATTACGGGGTCAACTATGCTTTCTTTAACCGTCAGGCAGGCAGTGAATTTGCCGGACGCGAGCAAATAAATTATTCCCTCGGATACAATCTAACCGATACCTGGAACATTAATTACAATGGAATTGACGATCTTGCCGCAGGTGGTGGTCAGCGCATGCAGCGAACCAGCATAGTATATGACGATGAATGCTTTACCTTTGATGCATCGTTTAGCAGGACATTCTATCAGGATCGTGAAATCAAGCCGACAGACACCTTTTTGGTGCGACTGGTATTTAAAACCATTGGTGAAGTTAGCGGAGATCGAGGGTTATTGGATAGCTTTTTTCCTAACCAATAATCACAAACTAATATAAACGCCAATATAAATACCAACATAAATAAGGAAGCTCTACCTAATGAAAAACCGCCCGCGCAAACCACAATACAACAATCTGGGCAATAACCTGATGTCCCTATTGGGGGCATTGTTGGTATTATTTGGCATGCTGGGATTTAGCGCTACGGCCACCGCGCAAGAAGGTATCCGTATTGCGGCGGTGGTAAACGACGAGGTCATATCATTGCTTGACCTCGAAAGCAGGATTGTGATGGCCATAGCGTCCTCCAATACCAAGGACGGTCCCGAAACCCGCAGGCGTATGGCCCCGTCAATTCTACGCAGCCTGATCGAGGAACGCCTTATGCAACAAGAAGTCCGCAGATTGGGTATCAAGGTTTCCACAGAAGAGGTTGAGGGCGGAATTGCCCTGATTGAAAAACAAAATGGGATGCCCAAGGGTTCCTTGCGACAGTTTTTAAAATCTTCCGGTGTTCCAATTTCAACACTGGTTACAAGAACGGAAGTAGAAATCGGCTGGAACAAGGTAATTGGGAGAGAGGTTTTACCCAATATCAGGGTTAGCGACGAAGAGATAAATGATGCAGTTAGGTCAATTAAGACTAATGCCGGAAAACCACAATATCTAATTGCCGAAATATATCTTCCTGTTAATAACTTATCAGAAGAAGGCAGCGTCAAGCAGGTCACAAATCAGCTGTTTGAACAATTGAAAAATGGCGCTTCTTTTCCAAGGATAGCCAGAAACTTTTCGAATTCTCCGTCATCGGCAACCGGGGGCGACCTTGGCTGGCTGTCATACGAGCAAATTAATCCGGAAATAAGCGGGGTTATAAAGGTAATGAAGCCCGGACAGGTATCGCTGCCTATCCGCACGGTTGGCGGTTACCATATCGTTACGCTTCGCAACTTGAGAATTAATCCCGGACTTGGCGGCGGCGAAACCACCTTGGGCCTTTCACAGTTTCACATGGCGTTTTCAAATGGTGCCAGCGAAGCCGAAAAAAACGAAAAGAAAGCAAAGCTCATTTCGATGAGCGGCCAGGCTACCTCGTGTGATGCATTTGAAACAGCCGCGACTAAGGCCGGATCACCCCTATCTGGCAGTCTTGGTAAGGTTAAGCTTTCGTCCTTGCCACAAAAAATGAAGGCAGAACTTGCGTCCCTTGCTGTTGGCAAAATAAGCAATCCACTTGAAACCGGGGGCGGGCTTGCGGTGATAATGGTTTGCGATCGCCAAGAAGGCAAAATCGACATGGACAAGGTCAAGAAAAATATCGCCGAAAAAATAAAAGTTGAGAGGCTCAACATTGCCGCAATTGGGTACATGAGGGGACTTAAACGCGAGGCATTCGTGGATATACGCCTATGACCACCCCCCACTTCCCCGGGCCACCTTTGGCGCTAACCATGGGCGAACCAGCAGGTATAGGTGGCGAAATAACGCTTAAAATATGGGCGAACAAAAAACAAAATCAGGTTCCCCCGTTTTTCATTATCGACGATCCTTCGCGCTTGCGCATGCTGGCGCGGCGATTAAAGATTGATATACCCATAAAAGAAATACGCTCGCCCGAGGCAGCCGACAAAACATTCGATGAGGCCCTGCCGGTGTTAGCGCTCCCCATGGAAGTAAAAACAAAACCTGGAAAACCAACAACCGATACTGCCAAGGCGGTAATTTATTCCATAGAAAGTGCTGTAAAGCTGGTGCAAGATGGTCGCGCCGGTGGCGTTGTTACCAACCCCATAGCCAAGGCGGTATTAAGCGAGGCCGGTTTTAAGTTCCCCGGACATACGGAATTTTTAGCCCACCTTTCAGGGATAGAAAAAGACCCCATCATGATGTTGGCATCGCCTGAATTGCGCGTTGCCCTTGCCACCATTCATGTCTCTCTGAAAAATGCGATTGAACAATTAAATAAAGAAAAAATTATTCATGTTGGAAAAGTTTGCTTTGAATCCCTTCGCACCGATTTCGCTATTGCCAAGCCAAAAATTGCCGTTGCCGGGCTAAACCCCCACGCCGGTGAGAAAGGCTCCATGGGAAAAGAAGAAATTGAAGTAATTATTCCGGCGATCAAGGCCCTGCAGGATGCCGGCATCAACGCGCTCGGCCCCTACCCGTCCGATACCATGTTCACCGCAACCGCCAGAAAAGAATATGACGTGGCGCTTTGCATGTACCACGATCAGGGCCTTATTCCGTTAAAAACTCTGGGCATTGATAAGGGGGTAAACATAACCCTTGGCCTGCCGTTTGTGCGCACATCACCCGACCACGGTACCGCGTTTGATATTGCAGGAAGCGGTGATGCATCGGAAGATAGCCTTGTTGCAGCGCTCAAGCTGGCGGCAGAAATGTATATCGCCCGAAACGAAATGCCAGACATGAAATGAACAGCAAATGAAAAGTGAGAAGTTTGACGATCTGGCCCCGTTGCGCGAAATAATTTCAGCATTTGATTTGGCCGCGCAAAAATCTCTCGGCCAGAATTTCCTGATGGATTTAAATCTTACCTACCGCATTGCCCGCACCGCAGGCGACCTGTCAGGGGTGAATGTAATAGAAATTGGCCCCGGCCCCGGTGGCCTAACCCGCGCAATTTTGAAAGCCGGGGCAAAAAAAGTTATTTCAATTGAACGCGATAGCCGCTGCATAGACGCCCTTGGCTATATTGAGGGAGCATATCCTGATCGATTTGAGCTTATTGAAGCAGATGCCCTTGAGGTTGATCCAACCGCGCTTGCACCAAAACCAAGGCGAATAATAGCCAACCTTCCCTACAACATTGCGACACCGCTTTTGATAAAATGGCTAAAACATATTGATGAATATGACGGCCTGACACTGATGTTTCAAAAAGAAGTCGCCGATCGTCTGGTCGCAAAACCAAGAACCAAAGCCTATGGCCGTCTAACGGTAATGACCGGGTGGCTATGCGAAACAAAAGTAGAATTCAACATTGATGCAAAAGCATTCACCCCGCCGCCCAAGGTTATGTCCACAGTTGTTAGCCTTAAACCACGGCCCCAGCCATTAGCGGCTGCCCAGTGGAATAATATGGAACGGGTGGTGGCAATGGCGTTCGGTCAACGGCGCAAGATGCTGCGCCAATCGCTTAAGCCGCTGGGGCTTGATCTTGCATCGCTAGGAATAAGCGAAACATCCAGAGCCGAAGAGCTTTCGGTTGAAGATTTTGCTAAACTTGCGCGCGCGATTGAAAGCTAAAGGTTACTCTTCTTCGCCGCAAAGCACACGAACGAACCCGTGCAAACCTTCGCTACGGCTAAGGCGCAATCGTTCGGCGGTTAGTATGGACTGAACCTCGTTAACGCTGTCTGCTACATCAACATTGATAACTATGTAATCATAGGCGTCATAACGTGACATTTCGTTGGCCGCCTTGGCCATGCGTTTAGCAATAACGTCTTCGGGGTCTTGGGCGCGGGCATGCAAACGCCGCTCAAGCTCATCTTTCGATGGCGGAAGTATAAATATGCTCACCAGATCGCTTTCTGATTTATCGCGAAGCTCTTGGGCACCCTGCCAGTCAACATCGAACAAAACATCCTTACCCGCAGCAAGCGCTGCTTCAACCGGGGGGCGCGGGGTGCCGTATGAATTTTCAAACACTGTTGCGTGTTCAAGAAATTCATCATTTTCAACCATCTGCTGAAACTTTTCTTTAGTAATAAAGAAATAATCCTTGGCTTCGACTTCACCGGGCCGGGGCGGACGGGTGGTGGCCGATACCGACATTGAAAGGTCTGGTTCGCGTTCAAGCAATTCGCGCGAAATTGTTGTTTTTCCCGCACCGGAAGGTGAAGAAAGAACCAGCATAAGGCCACGACGTTTTATGTTTTTTGGATCACTCATTATTCTATGTTTTGCACCTGTTCACGAAACTGTTCAATTACTGATTTAAGCTCTAGCCCAATACGGGTTAATTCCACATCCGATGATTTGGAGCACAGTGTATTGGCTTCGCGGTTAAATTCCTGACAAAGGAAATCCATCCGTCTTCCGACTGGAACTTTTTCACCAAGCAAATCCTTGGCTGCAGATACATGGGCCGAAAGCCTGTCTAATTCTTCACGGATATCTGCTTTTGTCATCAATAGGGCCGCTTCCCCGGCCAGACGTGTTTCGTCAATTGCCGACACGTCAGCCAGCAACGCCTCAACCTGTTCTTTCAGGCGTGCCTTGATTGCACCCGGCTGGGTTGCCGCAACCTTTGTCGCGGCAATGCTTAATTTTTCAATTGAGCTTATTTGTTCGGCTAGAACCTCGGCTAGTATGGCGCCTTCGCCTTTTCTGGTTTGCAATAGCTGCGCCATCATGGCTTCAAACCCCGCCAGCAATTCACCCTCCATTGCAAGGCGGTATTCGTCGCTGGTCTGATCGTCGCTTTGTTCCAAAACACCCCTCAGGCCCAATATGCCGTCAATGCTTGCCGGGGCGAGCGGCTTTAAATTATCCGTCCCCCTCTCAGACTTGTCCTGCAACATGGCCACGGCCTTTAGCACACTAGCCAGAGCATCTTCGTTGACCGATACGCCGACGCCGACGCCGCTCCACGAAATATCCAGATTTATGTAAATGTTGCCGCGTTTTAAATGCTTAGCAGCAGATTTGCGGATGGGGGCTTCAAGAAAATCAAACCCGCGCGGAAGCTTTAACCGCACGTCCAGACCCTTGGCGTTGACGCTTTTACCTTCCCAGCCCCAGGTGCATTTTTCATTTGCGCCTTCGCTTCTGGCAAAGCCTGTCATGGAGGATATATTCAAACTACAGCTCCCGCCAAAATGGCATTAAGGATGGAATCACCCCGGGTTTCGATACATCTAACTTATAGCCTTTTTGCCGCCTATGAAAAAGCGGCCTATTGTCATGGCTTAGTTGCCGTCATTTGCCCGCTTTATTTTCCGCCAATTAGCCACGTTACGATTATGCTCCTTTAGTGTGCGGGCAAAGGTATGGCCACCATTGCCCGAGGCGACAAAATAAAGCTCATCTGATTTTGTCGGTGCCAGCACCGCTTCGATGGACGCCCTACCCGGATTGGCGATGGGTTCCGGCGGCAACCCACGGTTTTTATATGTGTTAAATGGGCTTTCAATAGCCAAATCAGCCCGGGTAAGTTCGCGGCCAAGCTCGCTCAAACCGTTGGTAATTGCATAAACTACCGTGGGGTCCGATTGCAGGCGCATTCCTTTTTTAATTCGGTTGAGGAACACCGCAGCTATACGTGGGCGTTCTTCGTCAATTGCGGTTTCTTTTTCAACAATTGAAGCCAGCACCAAAACCTCATCGATGGATTTAAGTTGGCCAAAATTGTTGGGGTGTAATTCACCCAGCAACGACGACATATCGTCTTCCATCCGGCTTATCAGGCCATCACGACTATCACCCCAAGAATAATGATATGTTTCCGGCAGCAATCTGCCCGCGCCCGGCACCCGTTCAATATTTCCGGAAAGCCCATCTGCCGTCATCACCAGTTCAAGCACATCTAGCGTGGATAGCCCTTCGGGAATGGTCAGCTTTCTAACCACCGTGTTGCCGCCTTTAAGCAATTGCAACGCACCACCAATGCTTATGCGTGCGGGAAAATTATACTCACCTGCTTTTAGGGTTTTATGCACGCCGGTCAGACGGGCGCGAAGTTTGAAAACAAGCGGGCTGTCTATCACGCCTAGTTGTTCAAGCTCTGATGCCATCAAGGCAACGCTGGAACCGGGCTTTATGATTACGCGGGCCTCATTGGTGCCGCGGCCGG
>DAOWFT010000079.1 GCA_030637845.1 Thalassospiraceae bacterium | reverse complement strand
CCGCCCGGCGGATATATTTTATGGGGATGATTTACGGTATAACTTGGGCATAAATCTAAAAAAAGGGGCAAAAAAGTAATGGTGCGCCCGGAGAGACTCGAACTCCCAACCTCCAGATTCGTAGTCTGGCGCTCTATCCAGTTGAGCTACGGGCGCTTAGATTTGGCTGTTAAAGCCCTTAAATACCTTCATTTACACGCTAATTTCGGGCGGAACCTACTCCAGCCACGGCCCATTGGCAAGCGGAAGATGGGTTTTTTTGGGGGCCAGCATGGCTGTATTAATCATTATTGACCCAGTATGCTGGCAATATATGGTTAAGGCCTTGAGTAAGACTAGTAAAATCGGTTCTTGTCCCCGGTAGGGGCATTGAGTAATATCTCAACAAAATAATAATTGGGCTGGATACTTCGTTGATTTGAAATGAAATCCTGGGGCTCGGGGTAAATCTTAAAAAATTTGAAAATCTTAAAAAACTTAAAGGCGAAAGCGCAAACATGGTTTTATTTAAATACCGGGCTATCATTTTGGGGGCCACATTACTTCTCCCAGCGTGTTCATTTTCAGAATCTGCTCTATGGCCGTCTCTTTCGGGCGAAGACCCCGTAGCGTCAGAACCATCAGCTCAGGCAGCTGATACGGCAGCGTCGCCAACATACAATGCTGGTGCTGGGGCAGGTGCTACGCAGCCACCGCAACTGGGGCAAACAAACTTTACTCCCGTTGGGGTTTCACCGGGCGCCGATACCGGAACCTTTGTTGGCCGCAAGGTCGTGGAGCTACGCAGCGAGCTGCAACGTTTGCAAGATGCGGTATCAACACACAATTCAGAACTGCAGACATTGCGTGCCGGCACGGTTGCCAATTCGCAAACCTATCACAACACCGTTGGCGCGGTTAACGCCCGCCTTCAGGTTGGCACCACACCGGGCAACCCCGTGCTGGTACAACAATTTAATGCGGCACAGGATTTGCTTGATGCCCTTAATTCAGACATAGCCAGCATGAACAAGCTTGCTACATCCATTTCCGGAATGTCGACCATGTCCGCCTATCTGGCAGAATCAACACGTTCTGCATTTGGTGTGTCCGGTGCGGTTGATGAAGATCACCGTCAACTGACCACACTTTCAGATGAGGTTGACCAAACTGTTATTCTTATCGAACGCCTGCTTGACGAAGTCGCCGACGACATTCGCCGCCAAAGCGGATATGTGGCGCAGGAACGTTCCAACCTCAACACTCTCGCCGCTGGTATCAAGTCTGGTGAGATATATGGCGCTAGCCTTTCCAATGTTGCTGCCGCTGCCGAGGGACCCGGCCCTATTGCCGGAAACCCAATGGACACCACCGGACGTCGCCCGCTAGTGGTTATTCGTTTTGATCGTGACAAGGTTCCTTATCAGCAAGCGCTTTACAACGCCGTTGGTCAGGTGCTTGAACGCCGCCCCAACGCCGCATTTGATCTTGTCGCTGTTGCGCCAACATCCGGCGGAACCGCACGGGTTGCATTGAACTCGACCAAGGCACGCCGCCACGCCGAAGAGGTTCTTCGTTCGCTGGTTGAAATGGGCCTGCCCCCTGCACGGGTTGCGGTTTCGGCAAAGACTGCAGATGGAAGCAAAACAAACGAGGTTCATCTTTACCTTCGTTAAAATGCTGCAAAATAATTTAAGCTCAATAATTTAAAAAGCGGCCTCATAATTTTGGAGCCGTTTTTTTGTTTCCGTTTATTGCCTAGATAAGATTTTGCGCAAGGACAATTACGACTGCATACCTTGCCGATTTGGCGATAGCCACCAGCACAATAAAAATCGAAAACCTGACGTGCAGGAACCCGGCGGCAAAGGTTATGGGGTCGCCTATTAGCGGCACCCACGAAAGCAACAGCGACCAAACCCCATAACGCTGAAACCACTTATCTGCCTTTTCCAGATCGCGTTCTTTAAACGGGAACCATTTTTGCCCCTGAAAATGCACCAGCCATCTTCCCAGTGCCCAGTTAACCGCCGCACCCAACGTGTTGGCGAAGCTTGCCACCAGCCACAGGGTCGCCACATCCCAGCCGCCAGTGGCGGTAAGGGTTGCCAGCACGGCCTCGGATGAAAATGGAACTATGGTCGCGGCCAGAAAAGCCGAAACAAACAAACCTACGTAACCGCTCATGGAGCGGTGACCGCAATATTGTCGATTAGTCTGGCCCGGCCCAGTTTGGCCGCCGCCAGCACCCGGGCCGGGGTATCCGGTGAAAATAGCTCAAGCGGTTTCAGGTTTTTTGCATCCACCACCGCCACATAATCAACTGGGTCAAATCCGGCAAGCCCAAGTTTTTCAACCGCCGCAGCGATTAATTCAGCCGATGGCTGGCCACCGGCAAAACCGTCGGCAACGCCTGAAATTGTTTGGTAAAGAACCGGTGCGATACCCCGTTCGCTTTCGCTCAAATATTCGTTGCGCGATGAAAGGGCCAATCCATCGGTGCCGCGCACGGTTGGCACGCCAATAATTTCCACCGGGGTTTTTTGCCTCAGGGTCATCTGTTTTATGACCTGAAGCTGCTGGTAATCCTTTTCCCCGAAAAACGCCGCGTGGGGATTGGTGTGGGAGAACAGGCGTTCAACCACCGTTGCCACCCCGTCAAAATGTCCGGGGCGAAATGCGCCTTCGAGAACGCTTCCCAGCTCGCCTGCGCTCAAGCTGGCGGTGGTGCCGTCCGGATACATTTCACCCACAGACGGGGCATATAAAATATCCGCGCCGGCGTCTTGCAACATGGCGCGGTCTTTTTCCTCATCACGGGGGTAGGAATTAAAATCTTCACCCGGGCCAAACTGGGTCGGGTTGACAAAAAGTGTAACGCAAACCTTGTCACAGACTTTTTTTGCCTGATGGACCAGCGCCATGTGGCCGGCATGCAGCGCACCCATGGTGGGGACAAGGCCGATTTTATGGCCGGCTGCTTTCCACGGCCCGGTCTGAACGCCAAGCTCAGATTGGGTGCGAACGGTTTTAATTACTTCTTTAATTACTTTTTTAATTTTTGGCATCTTTGGGTTTGGTTACACCGAAACAATGCTCATCAAGAGGGAAATTACCGGAACGAACATCTTCGGCATACAGGCGTGCGGCCTCGGCAATACCGGAACCAAGATCCATATACCGTTTCACAAACTTGGGCGTGAAATCCTGAAACAAACCAACCAGATCTTCGGTCACGAGTATCTGTCCATCACACGCCGGCGATGCGCCGATACCAATTGTCGGAATATCAATTTCTTGCGTTATGGTGCGCGCCACCGGTTCGACAACGCCTTCGACCACAATTGCAAACGCACCGGCGTCTGCTATGGCCCGGGCATCAGCAAGGATGCGCTTTGCGTCATCATCGCCACGGCCACGGGATTTAAAACCGCCTGCGGTATTTACCGATTGCGGCATCAAACCAATATGACCCATGACCGGGATTCCCCGTTCGCTCAGGAATTTAACAGTTGGTGCCATTTCCACGCCACCTTCGAACTTTACCCCGGCGCAACCGACTTCTTTCATTATGCGGGCCGCATTTCTAAACGCCATTTCCGGGCTTTCCTGATAGGTGCCAAAGGGCATATCAACCACCACGCACGAACGTCTGGTGCCGCGCATTACCGCTTGGCCGTGGGCAATCATCATATCCAGGGTTACGCCAACGGTGGTTTCCAACCCATACAGAACCATCCCAAGGCTGTCGCCCACAAGCATAAGGTCGGTGTGGGCATCAAGCAGGCGGGCGGTCAGCGTGGTATAGGACGTAAGGCAGACAAGTGGCTCGGACCCACGGG
>DAOWFT010000107.1 GCA_030637845.1 Thalassospiraceae bacterium | reverse complement strand
CTGTTTTTGACTTGTCTGTTTTTGGCTTGTCTGTTTTTGGCTGGCCTCAAGGCTTTTGCATTTGGCCGACAGTTTTTCCATTTCCCGACGCTTTACCTCGGCATCATATGTGGCACTGCGATAGCGCGCCCGGGCCTTGGCCCCGGTCAGGGTTGAGGCAATGCCACCCAAAACGGCACCACTGCCAAAAACCAGAATAAAGGCAAGATAGATCGGCATCTCAACAACAATGCCAAATGGCCAAAGATCTATTGCTACGCCACTGCGATTATTAAGCGCAAAGACCACGACCATAGCCGCCGCCGGTAACATAATTATCCATAAAATTAGGCGCCGCATGTGCGGTGATCCCCAAAAAATTAGTTAGAAATCAGTCGTTAGGGGTTTAGCTTTTCGCGAAGCTGTTTTCCGGTCTTGAAGTATGGAATGTATTTGGCCGATACGTTGACCGCCTCGCCCGTGCGTGGGTTGCGACCAATGCGAGCGCCTCTTTCCTTGACCGAAAAGGCACCAAAACCGCGAAGCTCCACCCGATTGCCGTCTGCAAGCGCGTCGGTGATTTCCTCAAATATGGTGGTCACAATACGCTCCACATCCCTTAGATAAAGGTGTGGATTTGCATCAGCAAGGCGCTGGATAAGTTCGGATTTAGTCATATCATTTTCTCCTGCCACCTACTGGCCACCTACTGGCCGCCTACTGGCTCCTGGCGGCTACATCTCAGGGTGCCAAACAGAGAGCAGTCCGTCAAGTTTAAGTCGTTCAGAAAACAGAGCTTTTCCTGTTATTCCTAATATTTGTTGGTACCACTGCTCCTTGGGATAGTCGGGTTTTGCGTCTTTTGCCGGAATATCCTCAGAAATGCTGTGGTTTTTGGCCAGCCAGCTCCTAGCCTCTTTTTCCCCGCCAATGGCGTCTATTAGTCCATTTTCAAGCGCCTGACGCCCGGTAAATATCCGTCCATCGGCGACCAGGTCTAACTGCTCAGCCGTCATCTGCCGCCTGGTGGCGACCATGGCGGAAAACATTTCAAACATATCGCCGATTACAGCGGCCACTGCCCTGCGTGCTTCGGGTGTGACCCGCTCCATAGGATTTGGCTGAGCCTTCAAGGGGCTGCTTTTTATAATCTCTGGTTTGATCCCAAGTTTTTCCATCAGGCCGGTGAAATCTGCGGTCTGCATTAAAACGCCGATGGATCCCGTGACCGAGCCTTCGCGGGCAATTATGTGGTCGGCCCCAAGGGCCGCCATGTAGGCCGCCGACGTTGCGGTTGAGCCCATAACCGCCACAACCGGTTTGGTCTGGGTGATTTCTTTTAGTTCGAGGTAAAGTTCCTCGCCGCCGACAACGGTTCCGCCGGGGCTGTCTATCATTACCATTATGGCTTTTACGTCATCATCATTTTTAAGCTCATCGAGCATATCGCCGCGCCAGCGATCGCGAATAATTATTCCGTCTACATAAACCCGGGCAACACTATCGGATGAAATGACACCACTGGGGCCATTATCTGTTCTGGCCAGAACCACAATAAAAATTGCGGTTACCAGCAACGCAGCAATCGCCCGCCACGCCGTTACCGCACGGCGTAAACGCCTGCGCTCGATCAGGTCATCGACCTTTGCTTGCTTTTGGGCCTGATTTTCGGCCTGCATTTCATTGCTCATAATTTATTTTGCCCTATTTGCTCTGCTTAAACATAGCCCAATTGCAGGCAAAAAGAAACGCCCTCCAGACGCTAAAGCCTGAAGGGCGTTTCATTGTTTAAACCAAACTTAAAAAGAATAATTATTCTTTATCTTTGGTTGCGGCTTTTTTCTTAGCTGCGGTTTTTTTGGTTGCAGTCTTTTTAGCTGCGGTTTTCTTAGCTGCGGTTTTCTTGGTAGCAACTTTTTTTGTAGCGGCTTTTTTCTTTACCGCAGGTTTATCAGCTGCAGGTTCATCAGTAGAGCCTGCGGCCTTTTTTTCTTCCAAGGCAGCGCCAAGAATATCACCCAAGGAAGCACCGGCAGAATTAGAGCCGTATTCGGCCATTGCCTTCTTTTCTTCCTGTGCTTCAAGCGCCTTGATGGAAAGTGTCAGCTTGCGGCTTTTTTCATCGACGTTGGTAATTTTAGCGTCGACCTTTTCACCGGCAGCATAACGATCAGGACGTTGTTCAGAGCGATCACGCGACAATTCGGTTTTACGAATAAATCCGTGCAAGCCTTCGCCAACGCTGACTTCGATGCCGCCGTCGGTTATGGCAGTTACGGTACACGTTACAACCGTACCTTTCTTCATGCCGCTAGAGGCAGCGCCTTCAAACGGATCTTTGGTCAGCTGTTTAACGCCAAGAGAAATGCGTTCCTTGACCACGTCAACGTCCAGCACCTTGGCTTTGATCATGTCGCCTTTTTTGTAGTCCTTGATGGCCTCTTCGCCGGACTTGTCCCAGGATAGATCAGACAGGTGGACCATGCCGTCGATTTCTTCGGTCAGACCAACAAACAAACCAAATTCGGTGATGTTTTTGATCTCGCCTTCGATTTCAGAACCGGCTGTGTGGGTTCCAAGGAATGAATCCCACGGGTTATCACCACACTGTTTAAGGCCAAGCGAAATACGACGTTTGTCGGCATCCACATCCAGCACCATTACTTCGACTTCCTGTGAAGTTGAAACGATTTTGCCGGGATGAACGTTCTTTTTGGTCCAGCTCATTTCAGAAACGTGAACCAGACCTTCTACGCCGGATTCAAGCTCAACAAATGCACCGTAATCGGTGATGTTGGTAACGCGGCCTTTGACCCTGGACTTAATCGGGAAGCGTGCATCGACGCCTTTCCATGGATCGTCTTGAAGCTGTTTCATGCCAAGGCTGATGCGTTGGTTTTCAGAGTTGAAACGAATAATCTTTACCTTGATGGTTTCGCCAACCTGCAATGATTCGGAAGGATGATTGATGCGCTTCCATGCAATGTCGGTTACGTGGAGAAGACCATCAACGCCACCAAGGTCAACAAACGCACCGTAATCGGTGATGTTCTTGACTACGCCGTCAACCACGTCGCCTTCGCTAAGCTGACCGATAAGTTCGGAACGTGCTTCGGCGCGGGTTTCTTCCAGAATGGCGCGACGCGATACAACAATGTTGTTGCGCGCACGATCCATTTTGAGAATTTGGAACGGCTGTGGGTTACCCATAAGCGGGCCAATGTCGCGAACCGGACGGATATCAACCTGAGAACCGGGGAGGAACGCAACCGCGCCGTCAAGGTCAACAATAAAGCCGCCCTTGACCCGACCAAAGATTGTACCGTTTACGCGCTCTTCGGCCTTGAACATTTTTTCCAATGCGGTCCATGCTTCTTCGCGGCGAGCTTTTTCGCGTGAAAGACGGACAAGGCCGTCCTTGTCTTCGTAGCGTTCAACAAAAACGTCTATTTTGTCGCCGTTACTAAGGCTCCCGGCTTCATCGCCAGCGCCAAATTCTTTTAGGGGGACACGTCCTTCGGATTTGAGGCCGACATCGATGGTAACGGCGTCGTCGTCAACGTGGATGACCGTGCCGGAAACGACACTGCCCTGAAATCCTGCTTGAACTGCTAGGGATTCTTCAAAGAGATCCGCAAAATTTTCTGTAGCCATAAATATATAGTCCTAACTTTTTTTGATACATGCCACCCGGTTGGTTCCGGCGGTCTTGTTCGATTGATACAAATCCCTTTCTAATAGCTTGGCGAAACCTTGCTCGAAAGGGGGCTTAAATTATTTCCGCAAATAAAAGATTTTTCTTTTTTTAGGCGGACATTCTGGATTGGATAAACTCGAGCGCCTTGGCATATGCCTCATCGACGCTCATTTCACTGGTATCGAGCACAAGTGCGTCGTCTGCCGATGCCAGTGGTGATGCGTCACGACCTTTATCGCGGGCATCACGTTCGTTCATATCTTCCAGAACGCGGGCATATATAGCCTCATGGCCGCGCTCTAGCAACTCTTTATACCGTCGCTCGGCCCGAACCTCGACCGAAGCCGTGACAAACAGTTTGGCGGTGGCGTCCGGACAGACGGTGGTGCCAATATCACGACCATCAAGAATGGCCCCCGAGGGGGCATCACCACCCGCAAGCAAGGGTGGATTTTTGGCAAATTGTCGTTGAAAATCAAGCAATTGGGAGCGAACCTCGGGTATGACCGCAACCTTTGAGGCGGCCTGAGCGGCCTCGTCGGAGCGCAGCGCCGGATTATCGAGTATGGCCGGATCAAGGTTTTTGGCCACATCCAAGGCATCGGCCACATTTTCAGGATCACCCCCATTTGCGACCACGCCAAAGCCCACACCGCGGTATAAAAGTCCGGTATCAAGCTTGGCCAAGCCCAGCTCGGCTGCCAGCCTAACGGCAATGGTGCCCTTGCCAGCGGCGGCGGGGCCGTCAATTGCGATTACTATTGGCAAAATGTGTTTCTCCCTTAATTTTTATCTCAATCTCTGCTCATATTCGCACCAAGGCCGTTCATAAGCCGGGTAAAGCCGGGGAAGCTTGTATCAATGGGCGAGCCATCGTCAACGCCTATGGGTTTTTTGCCCACAAGGCCAAGCACCAGAAACGCCATGGCAATGCGGTGATCGAGATGGGTTTTTATGGTGGCCCCGCCGGGAACCCCGTCACCGCCGCTGCCGTCAATTTCCATCCAGTCATCCCCGGAACGCACGGCCACGCCGCATGATTTCAGGCCGGCCTCCACCGCGCTCAATCGGTCACTTTCCTTTACCCGTAATTCCCCGACCCCCTCCATGCGGGTGGTGCCGGTGGCCATAGCCGCCGCCATGGCCAGAACCGGGTATTCGTCAATCATCGAAGGGGCGCGGCTTGGCGGAACGTTTATTCCCTTGAGCGCGCTGGCGCTAACCATAATGTCGCCGACCTCTTCGCCCGCCTCCAGATGCTGATTGGTTATTTCTATATTGCCGCCCATTTCCAACAAGCTGTCGATTAGGCCGGTGCGCAAAGGGTTGAGGCCAACATTTTTTAAGGTGATTTTAGAACCGGGAACAACAAGTGCGGCAACAATGGGAAATGCGGCTGATGAAATATCGGCGGGAACGGTAATTTCAATCGCGGTTAATTCTGGCTGGCCGGTTAGGGATATTTCGCGACTGCCATTTTCCATATCGTTTATTTTTATGTTTGCGCCAAGGGCTACCAGCATTTTTTCCGTATGATCGCGCGTCGCCCGGGGCTCTATTACCGTAGTAATGCCGGGCGTTGAAAGCCCGGCCAGCATCACCGCTGATTTTACCTGAGCCGATGCCACCGGCAGGGTGTAGCTAATGGGTATTGGCTGGCCCGTTCCATGTATGGTTAGGGGTAGGCAGTAATCATTTTTTTCATTTTCAAAACTAATGCCCATTTGGGTAAGCGGATCGCTCACGCGCTTCATGGGGCGGCCCGAAAGAGATTTATCGCCGACAAAAGTTGCGGTTATTTCATGCCCGCCAACCAGACCCATTAAAAGCCGGGCCGCGGTGCCGGAATTGCCCATGTCTAATTCTTGCCCCGGTTGAGCAAGGCCGCCAAGGCCGACACCATCAACCACCCAGATTGCATTTGCATCTTTTTCTACCCGGACCCCCATGGCTCCAAGGGCGGTGGCGGTGGCCAAAACATCCTCGCCCTCGAGCAAGCCGTGGATTCGGGTCTGACCCACCGCCACCGCACCCAGCATTAAGGCGCGATGGGATATGGATTTATCTCCGGGAACGCTGATTGTGCCGGAAAGCGGCCCTGACGCGGTGGAAACTGGCTTGCCCATAAACAAAAAAATCCAAAAATTTGATTTAATAAAACACCTTAGGCGATTTTCCTCCAAAGCCTGAGAGGCCGGAAGCATACGCATATTGGTCTCTAGCATGATTGATTAATTTCTGCGAGTAGCGGTTTTGGTATTTTTCCTTTTGACAGGAGGCGCGGATCATGGCAATTGGCGTTAACGTCGTTTTATCGGCACCTTGCAAGATAAACCAAAGGGGAGGACCACTCAGTGGGGAAACCTAAACTAGGCGACAAACACATATGTTTAAATTGTGAGGCTCGCTTCTTCGATCTTGGAAAAAATCCAGCCGTGTGCCCCAAGTGTGGCACCGAGGCCGTAGCTGAAAAACCCAAAAAGAAACGGTCACAAAAGGCCAAGGCCGAAGAGGCTGCAGCCGCAGCTGCGGCGCTGGCCGAAGAAGAAGCGGCCACCAAAGCATCCGCAGCCGAGGAAGACGACGAAGATGACGATGACGATGAAGACGAGGGCCTGATGGAGGATGCCTCGGATATTACCGGCGATGCCGACGACGATTTAGACGAGGTCCTCGAACACGTGAAGAACGAAGACTAAACAAGGGTCGCTAACGATATCCACCCGAAGGTGGTTTTTCCTTGTGATTTTTTATGGGCCCGATTAAGTTCCGGGCGCACGTCAAAATATCCTTTTTAAGGGGCCGTAGCTCAGTTGGGAGAGCGCTTGCATGGCATGCAAGAGGTCAGGGGTTCGATTCCCCTCGGCTCCACCATTTATTCGAGGATGTCCTCAAAATTGCTCAGGGAAACCCCTGGGCAATTTTTTTTAGGATAGCCCGAATAAATCCCCCGGAGGGAGGGAAGGCGCTAATTTAATTATGCCCCACGCGGCTAAGGCCGCTTCGGGGCTAGGGGCTCAGCCACCAAATGTCGCCCTCGTGGATTGAGTGTAACGGGGTCAGCTTCATGGTGGTTTCATCCATGATATACGGCGCATAACCAATCCCCGACAGGGTTTCCCAGGCCGACGCTAGGCTATCGCCGGCGCGCTGCAGGGAGCTATCAATAAGTTCCAGATATATAACCGGGCGAAACCGTTTAATGGTTTCAAGTCCGCCTGCGATCATACGCATTTCCCACCCTTCGATATCGGCCTTGATGAAATCAAGTCGATCCATATTCATCTTTGTTGCGAGGTCGTCCAGTCGCACACTCACAACAATATCTGAAACTACATCAAAGCGTTCCGATAAATCATTTTTAACCCCGGCAATATGCGAAAGGCCAAAGCCGTAACTTCCTTTTCTTTTCTGCGGTAAACGCAAAATCTCAACCCCGGATGACGAGCCAAGGGCAGATGGAACAACCACAACGTTGCGCCGGCGATTAAAATAAAGGGCAAGCCTGAGTATGGAGCGGGAATAGCTGCCCGGTTCCACCGAAATAACCATGCCGTTTGATGCAATTTTGGAAAACAGTTTCGCAAACTGTCCGGCATGGGCGCCGACATCAAGCACAACACCATCGGCGGGTATAAATTTTTCAAGCTGCGGGCGCAGCTCAAGATGGTGTTGTTTTGTTATTGCCTTGAACGCATGGGCACACCATGAAAATGTAATTTTCCAGATAAAATAATTTGGCTTCATAAATGTTTTCCGTATTTGTACTTTAAAAATTCAACAAACCACATGGATAGCGCCGGGGCAATGCGTAAATGTTGCCGGTGCTTCGCCATAGGTATCGCCATCAATTTCCAGTTCACATTTTTGCACGCATTCAACCGAGGCTTCGGTTGCGGAAAAATAATCAAAGTCTGGTTCGTTAATATGTTTTCCGGCGGCAATTTTTGGCAGCACCGTCAACAACATTTG
>DAOWFT010000135.1 GCA_030637845.1 Thalassospiraceae bacterium | reverse complement strand
TTCAATACCGATATGGACCGCAACGAAGATTCCGCCATGCTCTACGCCCGCCTTATTGCCAGCGAAGTAATAAAAGAAAATTTGCTACCCCTTAACCGCTTGGCAGTCGCACGGGTTATTGAATATGGCGCGCGCTTGGCTGAAGATTCTGAAAAGCTGACCGCCCACATGTCCAGCGTAGTTGATCTGGTTCGTGAGTCTGTCTTTTGGGCCAAAGAAGACGGCAAAAGAACCGTCACCGCCGCCCATGTAGAACGCGCCATCGACGCCAAAATTTATCGCTCTGACCGCATCCGTGAATATATTCAAGATGAAATTAGGCGCGGCACTTTGCTAATTGAAACCGAGGGCGAGCTCGTCGGCCAAGTAAACGGTCTGGCGGTAATACAACTGGATGATTTTTCTTTTGGTCGACCGTCTCGCATTTCGTGCACGGCCCGTCTCGGCAAGGGCGAAGTGGTTGATATCGAACGCCAGATAGAAATGGGCGGGCCTTTGCATTCCAAGGGCGTGATGATTCTCAGCAGCTTTCTCGGTGCGCGCTATACCCGCGAAACTCCACTTTCACTGTACGCATCGTTGGCGTTCGAGCAATCTTACTCAGGCATTGAAGGTGATAGCGCATCCTCGGCTGAACTTTATGCGCTTCTTTCTGCACTATCGGGTATTCCGATAAAGCAGTCTTTCGCCGTTACCGGATCGGTGGATCAGATGGGCCGTGTTCAGGCCATTGGCGGAGTCAACGAAAAGATCGAAGGCTTCTTCGATGTCTGTAAGGCCCGTGGCCTTGACGGCAGTCATGGTGTTCTGATACACGAGACCAATGTCCACCATGTGATGTTGGGCCGTGGTGTGGTTGAGGCTGTTAAGCGCGGCGAATTTAACATCTACGCGGTTGCCACCATTGATGAGGGTATCGAGATTTTAACCGGTTTCCCCGCTGGCAATTGGGATGAAAAAATGGGCACTTACTCCGTCGGCAGCATCAACCGCGCCGTTGAGCTTCAATTGAAAAAATTTGCCAAAAGCGCGAGTGAGACCATGCGTCTTCAGTTGATTGGTACAAATATGACGCATAAACAATAGATTTTTAGAGTTAGTCCAGCACAACCGTATCGCAATACTCAGGAACCCGGCAGGACCAACCAAGCTCGGATTCAATCCTTTGGCGCAGGCTGGCAGCGGCCTCGGGTTCACCGTGGTTGATGAATGTCATCTTTGGCGCGGCGTCAAAGCTGCCCAACCAACCCATTATCCCATCTTCATCGGCATGGGCCGAGAGCATGTCGAGATTTTTAACTTCGGCCCGCACCTGTATTTGGCGACCATGAATTTTGACTTCCCTTGCTCCCCCTAACATTTTCTCGCCGCGGGTACCCGGTGCCTGATACCCCACAAATAAAATCGTGTTGCGCACATCGGGGCAAAGATTTTTTAAATGATGAAGCACCCGGCCCCCTGTTGCCATTCCGCTCGCTGAAATGATTACCTTAGGTACGAGGTTGGTGTTTAGGGCTTTTGATTCCTCAGGGCTTCTCGTATAGGTGGCGATACCGCAAGTCCGTTGCACATCTCTTTTATTCAGGCGATGAAGGTTGTGGTGATGACGGAATATTTCACTGGCATTGATCGCCATGGGGCTATCGAGAAAGATTGGTAAATCGGGGATACGCTTTTTGTCCTTGAGCCGCATCAGGTAATACATGATTAGCTGTGCGCGGCCAACGGCGAACGATGGGATCAACACCGTGCCGCCGCGCTTGGCGGTGCGAATTATGGTTTCTGCAATTATTTCTTCGGGGTCGTCCTTGCTGTGGCGACGATCACCGTAGGTGGATTCGACCACCAGATAGTCCGTGCACCCAACCGATGCCGGATTGACGTTTATCGGGTCATTCTCACGCCCGAGATCTCCCGAAAATACAATTGTAGTTCCGTTGTGTTCAAGGCGTGCATAAGCGGCACCAAGAATGTGCCCGGCTGGACGAAAATTTAGGGTCAGCCCTCCTCCTAAAGCAAAATCTTTTTCAAACTCAACTGTTCGAAACTGCTTGAGTGAACGATCGGCATCGTCTTTGGTGTAAAGCGGCAATGCCGGACTGTGCTTGGAAAAGCCATGCCTGTTGGCATAGTCGGCATCCTTCTCATGCAGGAAACCGCTATCGGGAAGCAGTATCTGGCATAAATCACGCGTCGCCTCGGTGGTAAACACGGGGCCGGAAAACCCGTTTTTCACCAGCAACGGAACATAACCCGAATGATCAATGTGTGCATGGGTCAGCACCACGAGGTCAATTGAGCTCGCCTTCACCGGCAGTTGCGCCCAGTTGCGTTGGCGTAACTCCTTCAGCCCTTGATACAGGCCACAATCCACCATCACCCGTTTATCGGCGGTTTCAAGTAACGCCTTGGAGCCGGTGACGGTATTTGCTGCACCGTAAAAGGTAAGTTTCATGATTAAACTCCGGTGCGTCTGTGGAAGAATTTGCCACTCCATGGTATCATTACAATGGTTCGGTGAGTATCCCCAGAATGTAGCGCACAGCTAAAAAGGGGCCACAAAGAAGGAGGGTGACCATGAAAAATAGTAAAACATGGATTCTCGTCGCGGACGGTGCCCGCGCCCGTATTGTTGAAAATAATGGGCCAGGAAAAGGGCTTGAGCCCGCTTTAAATTACGAATTTGCCGCCAGCCACGCTCCGACGCGAGACATCGGCTCGGATAAACCCGGCCGCGGAAAGGGCGGCGGCTCTCACCATGTGATGGATCCAAAAGTTAACTGGCATAACTTCGAGAAACACCTCTTTGCCGACTCCATGGCAAAGGTTTTAGAGAAAGCCAACAACGACCATGTTTTCGGTGCGCTAGTTCTTGTTGCTCCGGCAAAGATTATGGGTGAGTTGCGCAAGAAGCTTGGCTCTGGCGTCAAGGATAAGATAACTGCGGAGCTGGGTAAGGATCTTACCCACCTTAGCCTTCATGAACTTGGCGAGCATCTAGCAGGCGTAAGTGGAATGGTCAGGCTGTAACCGGTTAAAAAATATGCATGAGCGTTTTTTTGCGTAAATAATCAAGACCGAAAATCAGGAACGGCCCTATCCAGGAAATGGCATATATTGTCAGGTCGACCGGACCGGTACCAAGCACATTTGACAGCGGCGGAAAATAAAGTATTGCCCAAGAAAATATAATTTCGAACACGATGCCGCCAACCAATAGCGGGTTGTTTAAAAAATCCAACGTCAACCCGGACCCGGTGCGCGAACGCCGACCAAACAAGTTGCCAATTTGCATCAAAATAATTGACGACAGGGTAATCCCCGTAGCCGATAGGTAAAGCGGATCACGAACACTTAACTCCGCGCCATAGACCCAGCCGCCATCTGACAGCACCCAGAAAAACAAGCTCAGCGCAAATGCTGCTTCGATTAGTCCCAAGAATAAATAACTATGTGCAATCAACGGCCAGGTTAACAAGCCCTGATGACGCTCGCGGGGTGGCTGCTTCATTGTATCCGGATCGGGCTTTTCTTGGCCCAGACCCATGGATGGAACTATGTCGGTTCCTAAATCAATGGCCAATATCTGTATAACCGTCATTGCCAACGGAACCGGGAACAACATGAAAATCAAATAGGGTAAAATCTCCGGCCCGTTACTTACCAACACATAGTTGGTAAATTTACGAATGTTATTGAAGATGGTGCGACCTTCTTCAATGCCGCCGACAATAGATGCAAAGTTGTCATCCAGTAAAATAACCTGGGCCGCTTCCCGTGCCACATCGGTACCGCTTTTACCCATGGCTATGCCAACATCGGCGGCTTTAAGTGCCGGTGCATCATTAACCCCATCACCGGTTACGGCAACTACTCTGTCCATTTCATGAAAGGCGGAAACCACTTTCCATTTTTGTTCCGGCGTGGTGCGGGCAAATATGTTGACCCCTTGTTTTAGCCGTTCAACCAAATCGGTTTTACCAATGCGGGCCAATTCTGCGCCCGTTAATACCGTCGCGCCCGGCGCTGCATCGGCGGCAATAATACCCACCCGTCGGGCAATGGCTTCGGCAGTCTCAGGATGATCGCCGGTAATCATAACAACGTTGATGCCTGCCGTATGGCATTTGGAAACCGCATCCGGAACTTCTTTGCGGATGGGGTCTTCCGCACCGACAAAACCCAAAAGCACCAAATCATTTTCACAATCTTCCTGTGATATTTCATTTCTGGGTGCATCCAATAATTCCCGATATGCCAGCGCAATCACGCGCTGACCGCTGGATGTCATCTGGTGCATCACGGCTTCGGCTTGTCGAAGGCGGCTATCGTTGATGTTGATAATTTCGCCCTTACCCCCACCCGGCTTGGCGATTTTTGTAATTAACGGACGCAGGCTTTCCCATGCGCCCTTGACACAATAGATATGTTTTCCGTTCCGGTTGGTGATGCCGCCAGCGCGACGTTTTTCGTCATCGAAAGAAAACTGGCGTATGGTATTGTCATTTATAGCAATAAAATTACCACCTAATTTTATATACCTTTCAGCGATTGCAACATCCAATGGATCGCCACTAAGTCCTGCTCCTGATTGGCGCACATCAGATGCAATGATTGCCTTGCCAAGAGCATCGGTTGTAGCACCCGCTTCCATTTCATCCCCGTTTATCGCGTCGCGAACCGATGTGACGGCCATAAGGTTCTGGGTTAGGGTTCCGGTTTTATCGGTGCAAATCACATGCACCGCACCAAGGGTTTCCACCGCGTTTAATCCTTTGACCAGTACATTACGCTTGGCCATGCGCAGGCTACCCATGGCCAACGATAGGGTGAATGTAGGCAAAAGTCCTTCGGGCACATTGGCAACAATGATGCCCATCATGAAGACCAGATTAATCCACAGCGAGCGTCCGCTGATTACGCCGTATGTGAAAAAGATCGCGCCCATGCTCACCGCGATAATGGTAAGCACCCGCACC
>DAOWFT010000097.1 GCA_030637845.1 Thalassospiraceae bacterium | reverse complement strand
GCTTCCAGTTGGTTGCCGGAGTCACTCTCACGCTGGTCAATTTTATTGAGCAATACCATGTCGGCGGCGTGAAGCTGGTCTTCGAATACTTCGCTGAGCGGTGTTTCGTGTGATGCATCTGGCGCATCATGGTCATGAGAAAACAAGCCATCGCCATAGGTCGGGCCGTCAATAACGCTAATGACCCCGTCAACGCTGACCCGGGTTTTTATTTCCGGCCAGTTAAATGCCTTTATCAACGGCTTGGGTAATGCCAGACCGGATGTTTCAATTACAATGTGTTGAGGCGGATTATCGCGCTCAAGCAGGCCCTGCATGACCGGAAGAAATTCATCTGCCACCGTGCAACAGATGCAACCATTGGCAAGCTCGACCACGTCGTCGTCGTTGCAGCCTTCGATGGCGCAGCCGTTTACTATTTCACGATCAATACCCAAATCGCCAAATTCATTAATAATAAGAGCAATGCGCTTGCCCCCCGCATTTTCCAACAGGTGACGGATTAAGGTGGTTTTTCCCGCGCCGAGAAAGCCCGTTATTACTGTTGCCGGTATTTTCATTTTTCAGCCTTTATTTTAATCAGGATTTTTTATGGTAACGGGGACACCGGCAACGCACAGAATCACCCGGTCCGCCCGGGCGGCAATACTTTGGTTGAGGACGCCAAGGGCGTCAACGAAGTTACGCGCCGGCGCATTATCCGGTATTACCCCAAGGCCGGTTTCCTCGGAAATTACCACCACCGGGGCCGGATGGGAAAAAAGCATTTCGGCAATTTCGTCCGCAATTTCAAGCGGATCGAAGCCTGCGCCCAGCATATTGGCGACCCACATGCCGAGGCTGTCCAAAAGCACCGGTTTCGATTTATCCAGCGCGGCAAAGGCCGCTTTTATGTCTATGGGTTCCTCTGCCAATTCCCAACCTTGGCCCCGGCGTTTCTGGTGGGCCTTTATACGCGCGCTCATTTCCCCGTCTTTTTTTGCTGCATTTTTATCTGCGGTGGCAAAGTACACCCTGCCGCCGGCAACCATGCCCAACAGGCTTTCGCCATAGGCACTTTTGCCTGAGCGTTGGCCACCCAGCACAAGGGTAAGGGGGAAAAGTTTTTGCGGTTGGTCCATAAAATATATGCCTTTAGCAATTAATATTAACGCTTACAATCCGCCAATGACCACCGCGTTTTAATTTTAGCCCACTTTCGATGTGGTCTATCCGGGTTAGAGATATATTATCAACATTAAAAGACAATGCCATTTGCGGTTCCAGCCCCAGCGCGTGAGCCAGTGCCGCACGAATGGTTCCGGCATGGGCCACACATATTATGTCATGGCCTGCGTATTGTTCGTTTAAATGTTCTATGGCCGGGCCGACCCGGTCGATTAAATCGGCGAAGCTTTCGCCCCCGGGTGGGGCGGTTGTGGCTGGTGCCGCCCAAAAACCCGCCCCTTCGCCACTTTCCAGTGTTCCTAATTCAGCCCAGGTCATTCCCGCCCAACGGCCAAAATCTTGTTCGGCCAGTTCAGGCACCACTTCCATTTGTTCGGGGTGCATTCCCGCGCCCTGAATTGCCTCTGCGGTTTGCCGGGTTCTGATAAGATTGCTGGTTATCCACTTTCCGCCTGCGGGCAGGGTTTGTGCCAGCCATTTGAACGCTTTTGCATTTTTTTCGCCGCTAACATTGGCATCGACATCTAGCTGTCCGGATATACGAACCATTGGGTCGGCATCAACCACCGGGGCATGGCGCACCCACCACCATTTTGTCGGTTTTGTATTTTTTTGCATGCTCTCTCTCAATAAGCGGCGGCAAGAATAATTGCCAACGCCAGCAATACCAAAACCTCGGCTACCTGTTCACCCGCACCCAGCACATCACCGGTCAGACCGCCGATTTGACGATGGGCGAGAACCCCAACCGCGGCAAGGCCAAGTCCGGCAATTGCGGCGGCGGCAAGTCCGGTTCCCGGCCCCAACACCAGCACGGCTATCAAGGTGCCGATAATCAAGGCTATCATTGCGTCTTCTTGTTTTGGTGTTCCCGCTGCCTTGGCCAAACCAGATTTTTTTACAGGCGGCAAAGACAACATCATCAAGCCCAATCCCGAACGCCCCAAAACGTTGGCCGCAAACAGCGCACCAGCGGCAAGGCCGGGGCCGGGAAAGCCGGCCAAGAGCCCTGCTTTCAGCCCGGTCACAATAACCAATGCCAGCACCCCATAGGTGCCAACCCGCGAATCCTTCATAATTTCCAGTTTTTTGGTTTTGCTGGCGGCACCAAAACTATCTGCAACATCGGCCAGACCGTCTTCGTGAATGGCGCCGCTAACAAGGGCGGTGGCGCCAATGGCTAAAATAGATGACGCCAGTGGGTGCAGGCCCGATTTGGCCGCAACAAAAAGAACCAGCGCACCAACGCCACCCACCACCACGCCCCCAAAGGGAAAGGCGCGGGCGGCCTCTGATAATTTAAGGGTAGGCAATTTAGATGAAGGCTTGGCCCCGCCACTTATATAATCACTTATAAAATCCCCGGGCCAAGGCAAACGGGTGAAAAAAATCCAAACCGCTCGCATCTCGGCCACGACTCGGGTCAGGCTACCGACCCGTTTTTTTGCTGTATTCTTTTTGGATGAGGAAGGTTTGCTGGGCTTTGCGGGCATTGTTTGACCTTTGTTAGGGTGGGGTATACTTATTTTACTTACTGATTAACGGGGCAAATATATCAAAGCCAAGTATATACAATAAACGGGGAAACAAAACATGACTTCACTGCCGAGCATAGCCACATTGGACGATGTCCGCGAATTACTAGGGGATATTCCCGGTCCTGATTTGGAGGCCGCAAAGTCAGCCGCCGAACGCGAACCACAATTGACCAAACCCGGTGGCTCCCTTGGTCGCTTGGAAGAATTGTCATCATGGGCGGCGGCATGGCAGGGGCAATATCCGCCATCAATGAAACGGCCCAACGTTCACGTTTTTGCCGGCAATCACGGCGTGGTGGCGCGTGGGGTTTCGGCATTTCCCGCCGAGGTTACGGTGCAGATGGTGCAAAACTTTGAACACGGCGGCGCGGCCATTAACCAGTTATGTGATTCGGTTGGTGCGGGGTTGTGTGTTGAGGCCATGGATCTTGATAATCCAACCAATGATTTTACTAAAGAACCAGCCATGAGCGAAGACGAATGTGTGGAGGCAATTAGCTTCGGCATGAACGTAATTGACGAAGCATCCGACGTTGCCTGTCTGGGCGAAATGGGTATTGGCAACACCACATCGGCGGCGGCGATTGCCTTTGCGCTTTTTGGTGGCGATGCCGCATCGTGGACCGGGCCCGGAACCGGAATTGATAAAGACGCGGTAGCATTGAAAGCCAAGGTCGTGGCCCAGGCGCTTGAAAAAAACAAGCCATTAATCAAAGACGGGCTTGATGTTTTGATGTGTTTGGGCGGGCGCGAGCTGGCCGCGATTGCCGGCGCGGTATTGGGCGGGCGGCTCAAACGTGTGCCGGTATTGCTGGATGGTTATGTTTCAACCGCCGCCGCCGCCACACTTTATGCTGTAAACGCCCACGCGCTGGATCATTGCAAAGTCGGTCATGTTTCCGAAGAACCGGGGCATATATTATTGCTGGAAAAAATAGCCAAGAAACCGTTGCTTAATTTTAATATGCGTCTTGGCGAAGCATCCGGTGCGGCGCTGGCGGTTCCTATTTTAAGGTCGGCCATTGCCTGCCATAACAATATGGCAACATTTGCCGATGCCGGAGTAAGCGACAAGGATTAATTGGCGTTTAGCTGCGTTCAATGTTGTGTTTCAGTTTTAATAACTGACGACGACGGTCATCTTCGGCGATGAGGTGCTCGACAAAGTGACCCTGAAACATTCCTATTCCAACAGAGCGACCAAAATCAACCGCTTCGCGATTATCGCACCTTGTCATAATTACGGTTTCTTTGCCCGCTTCGTCTATCAGGGCTGTCAGCCGGTCTAGGGCTTCTTGTCCGCCATCAATAAGTTCAGAATCCCAATGAATTTTCATATAATCGACGCCAACACGGGTGCGGTCAAACATGCTCATGGTCTGATGGGTCAATCCATCGAGGCAAAGACGATAGCCTTTTTCACGGACAAATTCGCGAGCAAACAAAAACGCGCCGAGATCAGAAAAAATATCCAGCGGTTGCACCTCAAGCACCATAGAGCCACGGCGCGCAGCTGAAATGCTTTCATCGAACTGCATGAATTCCGGGCTAAGTATGGTCGAAACATTGACGTTGAAGCTGATGTCACCGGAAAACGAAAACTGGTCAGACTTTGCAAGCATCGAAAGAATGCGTCGGTCCAGGCTTTCGGTCAGATGCTGAAACAACCAACGGTTGGAGGTAAGGTTTATATCCGGCAACATGGTTTGGCGCAGATCATTTATAGAAATATAAACCTCGCTAAAAATCTGCTTGGGAATAAGTTTCTTGCTAATGCTGCAAATAAACTGCCGACGAACCAGATTTGATAAATCTGTTCTTTTAAGCGCCTTTACCGCACGACCCAATATATCAGGGGTTAGCGGGCTGCCGTGATCTTGTCTTGCTTTTAGCTGGGCGCGAACATTGGAACGGGTTTGTGCTTTTGCCTCAACCGGCTTGTCCTCGACCATGTCTTGTATTTGGCTAAGAACATCATCGTAATCGTGCTCAACATCAAACCACTGAATAAACCTTGCTTCGCCATCGTCTTTTTCATCAAAAAGAGTATCGTCGCCAAAAAGAAACTTTATTTTTTGCCCAACGTCTTCGACCCGATAATGGGCATCTGATTTATATACAAAAAATAAATCCTGATTATTAAGGGTAAAAAGCTGGCCCTGCAGGTCAGATACCAACCCCTCAAAACTGTTTACCGCGGCGCGTATGTGGTGATCGCGTTTATTTGCCGGCATCAGTTCGGAAATATTTATACGCACCGCCTTGCGCCCGACCCGCCGGCTTTCAAGGCGCTGCATATATTCCAGCAACAATTGTTCTTGCGTACGACGGCGATGATGGGTTGGCTGTGAGGTGCTGACCGCCATATCAGATGACCCCCTTTTGCATCATTGCCTCAACCACCCGGTCGGTAAAATATCCCTGGAAACATCTGATGCCCTGTTCAAGGCCCCAGCTTACCCCCTCTTCGGAATCGACCCGGGCCAACACAACCCCGTTTTTTGGCATGTTGGAAACGACGGCTTTTATTTTTTCTGTCTGGTCAAACCCAACCCCGCCGCTTATTTCAGGGCCCCATGATATTTTTATAAAATCTGCGCCTAGAACACTGGGATCAAAAAAGTGCAGGCCCAATGGATTGAGACCATCTATCAACACCCGATAACCACGTTCACGCAACCAATCGCAGGCATAGTTGTAGGCATACATATTAGAAAACACATCAATTATTTGAAATTCAATTATCACGTCTTTGGTGTTTTCACCGACCACTGCATTAAAGTTCTGAAACGGGCGCGCGGTGATGGTGGGGATATTCAAATTTATGCTTACGGGGCAGCCTTGGGATGAATAATCAAGGCGTGACATTACCTCTAATATGCGAGCATCAATTGTTTCTGAAAGATATTGGAAAAGCCAGTTACTGGCGAATATGTTTACCTTTGGGGCGATGCGCTTTCTTAGCTCTTCCATTGCAATAAAGTGTTCGCGAAATGCCAGTTGATTTTTTTGCTTTCCCCCAACTATCACAGCCGGTTGGCGGCGAACCAAATCACCAATGCGTACTTCCAGAAGCTTCTGGTTTATTTCCGTTAGCATTTCCGGCTCAAGCGGTATGCCCTTCATCGCCTTTGATGCGCGCCCGGTTGTTTCTTCGCCTTTTTTATTTGTGGCCTTGGCGGCATCTTTAGCCATTGCAATGGCGGCATCTTCCAGCGCCTTGAAATCGTTTTGTTGCGACATGTCGTACCATGTTGAAAAACGGTCTTCGGCGGAGCCGTCTTCGGCATGGGTTAATGGGTCTTCGTTAAATACTGCCCTGACCCGAAATACCGTATCGTCGACGTCATCAACCGATACGTTGCGACACAAAAGAACCGCGTCATCGTTGCTCATGTAAAATGCTTGCACGTCTTCTTTTGCGGTTAAGGCATCGATTGACCTGTGCGCCATGCGCATAAAATGGGGCTGGCGATGAGACGGACGCAGTTGTGACAAATTAAGATGAATTGCAAAATAAGAGGCCGCAGTTGGGCGAATGCGCTGCAAGATATCAAGCAGGCGCGCTTCTTTGCTTTTTGATGTTTGGCTGCCGCCGGTATATGCGGTTGAATAGTCGGCCATCATGGCTCCCGAAAAATAGGTCTTTCGCAGTCTTACACTTTAATCAATCGTAATGGGCAATGCTAAGGACAAGAAGTTAAAAGGTAATGACCAAAAAAGGCTTAGAATCCGGGCGGGTTTAATGGGGGGCTTGTGGGGGCCAAGACAAACAAGCAAGATTTAAACCATGAACAAGCGCAAGAGCCCCCAAGGCCGGCAAGTGAGCCCGCTAATCCCTGATGGCACAAGGGTTTACGCCATTGGCGATGTTCATGGCCGGGCCGACCTGCTGGGTCGGCTGCTGGAGAATATAGCGGGTGACGCAACCAACAGCCCCGGCAAAAACCCCAGCAAAAGCCCCAAAAATGGGGTTAAAAACGTGCTGATAATGCTGGGTGATCTGGTCGATCGGGGGGCGGATTCTTGTGGTGTTTTGGAGCTGCTTGCCGCCAGATTGCCCAAGAAAATAGCAAAAGAATTTGAGATCGTGATGCTTAGGGGCAACCACGAGGTCATGATGATGGACTTTATTCGGGGGGCCGAAGACGCCTATGACTGGCTGGGCAATGGCGGGATAGAGACCCTTGAGAGCTATGGCATGGACCCCCATGACCGCGATATTGATGAGCTGGGAGCCGAATTCAAACAAAAACTACCCGAAAGCCACCTCAAATTATTGCGAAAAATGAAGCTCCGGCACCGCATCGGTGATTACGTGTTTGTGCATGCGGGCATTCGCCCCGGGGTGGCATTGAAAGACCAGGACAAGGACGATTTGGTATGGATCAGGCATTCGTTTTTGGACAGCAAGGTGGATTTTGGCTTTGTTGTGGTTCACGGCCATTCCATCAGACGGGCGCCCGAAATACGACCCAACCGCATAGGGATTGATACCGGCGCATGGATAAGCGGGCGCCTAACCGCCCTGGTGCTGGAGGGTGAGGAGCGACGCTTCATAGAATGTTGAATACGTTGGCCTTTCTCCTAAGTTGTGGGCATAATATCGCCCAATTAGCGGATGGTTTGTGACCATATAATTTATGCATTAGAGAGAGAAGCTGATTGGCTCATTTTTCAAGAAAGCGTGTATTGGTAACTGGCGGGGCCGGGTTTCTCGGCTCGCACCTGTGTGAACGCCTGCTTGATGATGGCGCAGATGTAATATGCGTCGATAATTTTTTCACCGGGCCGAAAGACAACATTGCAAAACTTATGGCCAACCCTTCTTTTGAGGTAATGCGCCATGACATAACATTTTCTCTCTATGTCGAGGTCGACGAAATATACAATCTGGCCTGCCCGGCCAGCCCAATTCATTATCAACACAACCCGGTACAAACCACCAAGACATCGGTTCACGGCGCCATCAATATGCTGGGGCTGGCAAAACGTGTGGGCGCAAAAATATTTCAGGCATCAACATCGGAAGTTTACGGCGACCCCAATGTTCACCCCCAGCCCGAAGAATACCTTGGCAACGTAAACCCCATAGGCCCCAGAGCGTGCTATGACGAGGGCAAACGTTGCGCTGAGACGTTATTTTCAGATTATCACCGCGAACATGGGCTTGAAATTCGCATTGCCCGTATTTTTAATACCTATGGGCCGCGTATGCATCCAAATGACGGACGGGTTGTTTCAAACTTTATTGTGCAGGCATTGGCGGGCGATGACATAACCATTTACGGTGATGGTAAACAAACCAGATCGTTTTGTTATGTTGACGACCTGATCGAAGGATTTATCCAGCTTATGAACGCACCCGATGGAACCGCCCAGCCGGTCAACCTTGGCAACCCCGAAGAATTCACAATTTTGGATTTTGCCCAAAAAGTAATTGAAAAAACCGGATCAAAATCAAAACTTGTTTTCAAGGACTTACCAACCGACGATCCCATGCAACGCTGTCCCGATATAAGCCGGGCTAAAAAATTGTTGAATTGGGAGCCAACTATTGCGCTGGATGCAGGGCTTGATAAAACCATTGAATATTTTAGTTCAATAAAAGATTTAAAAATATGAGCAAAACAAAAACCACCTCAACCCTTATTGAACGCCTTAAAAATGCGCGGGTGCTGACCATCGGCGATATAATGCTTGATCGTTACGTCAAGGGTTCGGTTGAACGCATTTCACCCGAAGCCCCGATCCCGGTTTTACATATTAATCACGAAAAGGTAATGCTCGGCGGCAGCGGCAATGTGGCTGCAAACATTGCTGCCCTTGGCGGCGGCGGAACAATTATTTCCATACTTGGTGATGATGGTGCCGGGGTTGAGGTTGCCCGTCTTGTTCGCGGGTTGGGTACAATTGATTTTACCCCGGCAACCGTTATTGGCAGGCCAACAACCATTAAAACCCGGTTTGTCGCCGGCAACCAACAGATGATGCGCGCCGATATCGAAGACGCAAGCGCAATTGATTCTGACGGTGAAAATGAAATTATCACAAATGCAAAAGGCGCAATTAAAAATCACGGCGCAATTGTTCTTTCCGATTATGGCAAGGGGGTCTTGGGCGATAAGGTTTTGCAAAATGTTATAAAGGCGGCGTCAAGTGCGGGCATAACAATCATTGCCGACCCCAAGGGGCGTGATTTTTCGCGCTACCGTGGCGCCGACATAATAACGCCCAACAAGAAAGAGCGTTTTGAAGCAACCAATATGTCAGTCGATAGCGATGATGAAATCGTCGCAGCCGCGCGTTCGGTTATAAAATCAGCCGGTATCAAATATGTTCTGGCAACCCGCAGCGGTGATGGTATGTCGCTAATAAGCGCAAAGGACGCGGCGGTTCATTTGAAAGCTGAAAGCCTGGATGTGTTTGATGTATCGGGTGCCGGCGATACGGTTGTGGCCGTGCTGGCCATGGGTCTGGCCGCGGGCGGCGATATTGAACAGGCCGCCAGACTTGCCAATGTTGCGGCCGGCATAGTGGTTGGTAAAACCGGAACCGCAACCGCCAGCGCCAGCGAACTGGCCCACGCCATCCATAACCGTGATATGGGCGAGGCCGAGGCCAAGGTCATGAGCTTGGAAGAAATAGAAATAAAAGCAGCCGCATGGCGCGATGGGGGCTTGAAAGTTGGCTTTACCAACGGCTGTTTCGATTTGCTGCACCCCGGACACATTTCATTGCTAAGCGATGCCAAGGCCCAGTGCGACAAGTTGGTAATCGGTCTTAATTCCGATGCCTCGGTAAAACGGCTTAAAGGCAAATCCCGTCCCATACAGGTCGAGGCATCCCGCGCTCAGGTTCTGGGCGCGACCACGGCGGTTGCTGGAATTGTTATTTTTTCCGAAGATACCCCGGTAGAATTGATAAAGGCCATCAAGCCCGATGTGCTGATAAAAGGTGCCGATTACAAAATTGATGAAGTGGTCGGCAGGGACATTGTCGAGGCATACGGCGGAAAGGTTTATCTGGCCAAAATCAAACAGGGCCATTCAACCACCGAGACGGTAAAAAAACTTAAAAAATAAAACTTATTTATTTTTTGGTTTTTATTTCCCAAAAATACTTTCAAACAATTGCTCAAAAATATTTGGCCCGGTTGGGGTGGCAACATCGCTTGGGCGCCTATCATCAACAGGTATTTTTCGCCATGCGTTCGCGGGCTCGGTGGCCATGACCATATAATCTTTCCACATTTGGGCCGGGATTGAACCGCCGGTGACGTTTTTCATCGGGCTTGAATTATCATTTCCAACCCAGACCCCGGTTATCAGATTAGGGGTAAAGCCAATAAACCATGCATCGCGGTAGCCTTGAGAAGTTCCGGTTTTACCAGCCGCCAAATAACCAAGGCGGGCTTTTTTTCCGGTGCCTTTTTTGCCAATGATTACGCGCTCAAGCATGGAGCGCATTTGTTTTACGTGCTCTGGTTTTACCATTCTGCCAAGGCCCGAACCGCTGCGGGCATAAATTGTTTGTCCGGAACTGTCTTTAATTTCGTTTATGGCATAGGGCCATATTCCAAAACCGCCATTGGCAAACACGCCGTAAGCAGATGTCAGCTCAAGCAGGGTTGTGCCATCAACCCCCAGCGCAAGCGACGGGGTTGATGTGAGGCGGCCGCTAATGCCGAGGCGGCGCGCGGCATTTTTTACTTTTTCCCTGCCGGCGTGCTCGGAAATTTTTACCGCAACCGTGTTGATGGAACGCTCCAATGCTTGGCTCATGGTTATATCGCCAAGGTATTCACGATTGAAATTTTTAGGCGACCAGCCATCAACGGTTATTGGCTCATCGCTAAAGATGCTGCCCGGATTAAGTCCTGTCTCGAGCCCAGCCAGAAACACCACCGGCTTGAACGCCGAGCCCGGCTGACGGCTGGCCTGAACCGCATGATTAAATTTATTTTGCCGCCAGTTTTTTCCCCCAACCATGGCCAGCACCGCACCATCGGGCGCAATGGAAAGCATGGCTGTTTCCTCTGCATTTGCTTTCATCGCCGGGCCGTTTTTACCCATCCATTTAGCGACGGTTTTTTCTGCCTTTTTCTGCAATTTTGAATCAAGGGTGGTTATTACGGTGATGTCCTGATCAAGGGTTATAAAATCCGGCGCCAGCCCGAGAACCCAATCGGTAAAATGCCGGGCAAGATTGCTGCGCCTTTGCCTTGACGGCTGGGTTCTGACCCGCCCGGCCCGGACATTGTTTGCATCAGTTTTGTTCATGTAGCCGGCAGCAACCATATTGACCAACACCTGTTGGGCGCGGGCCATGGCCAGATCAGGATTGGTTATGGGGTTGTATTTATTTGGCCCCTTGAGCATGCCGGCCAGCATCGCCGCCTCCAGTGGGCGAAGGTTTTGGGCCGCTACTCCAAAATAATATTTAGCCGCAGCGTTCACCCCATAAACGCCCGAGCCGAAATAAACTCGGTTGAGATAAATTGTAAAAATCTGGTCCTTGGAAAACTTTGCTTCCAGCCACAGGGCTAAAATTGTTTCCTGGGCCTTGCGTTTAAAGGTTCGTTCGGGTTTAAGAAAAAGATTTTTAGCCGCCTGCTGGGTAATGGTCGAACCGCCCTGACGAATACCACCCGACCATATGTTCACGGCGGCGGCCCGCATAATCGATATTGGGTCTATGCCGAAATGATTGTAAAAACGCCTGTCCTCGGTGGCGATAATGGCCTGCGGCAGGGTCGGCGACAGCTCGGCGATATCCACCGGGGCGGCGTAAATATCACCGGAAAAGGCAAGCAGGGCGCCGTCGCTCGATAGCACGCGGACCACGGGTTTTTTGGTTGCCGCTATGGCCTGATTAACATCGGGCAAGTCCCAAGCAATAACCGCCAGCAAACCGCCGAGCGCGATTATCCCCCATACGGCCAAGACCGCGCCCCAGTAAAAGACGCGCTTGATTGATAAGGAGGACTTGGCCTCAGATTTTTTTTCTACTGGTTTGCTTGCGGTTTTGTTTTTAGCCATTTTTATTTATTTAGGGCAAGTGTCTTAAACATCCAAGTTGGAAACCATGAGCGCATTCTCCTGAATGAAATTACGCCGAGGTTCGACCAGATCGCCCATCAGGGTTGTAAAGACATCGCCGGCTTCTTCGGCATGCTCGACCTTGACCTGCAACAGGGTGCGGGCATTGGGATCAAGGGTTGTT
>DAOWFT010000057.1 GCA_030637845.1 Thalassospiraceae bacterium | reverse complement strand
TAACAATTGCGAACCACTGCTCGTCACCTTTGCGAACAACAGGTCCGAGAGGCTCACGAGAGATAACTTCAGGCAACACAACGGCGCTTGAAGGATCTGCCATTTTTGAACGAAGAGCATAAAGCTGTGATTGATCGGATGTAAGGCTATCGCAACGGCCAGATTCAAAACCCTGAATAGATTGATCTGATGTATCAACGGTTACGGCTTTGTATTTCATGCCGTGCTCGCGGAAATAATCAGCAAGGTTAAGCTCGGTGGTGGTACCAGCCTGAATACAGAAGGTAGCACCATCAAGTTCTTTAGCGCTTTTAACACCAAGTGATTTAAGAGCCATGAAACCCTGGCCATCATAGTAGTTTACACCGGCAAAGTTCGCACCAAGCGAGGTGTCACGGGTGTGAGTCCATGTAGAGTTACGGGCCAGCATGCCAATTTCGCCGGACTGAAGCGCGGTCCACCGTTCTTTAGCGGTAAGTGGAACAAACTTAACCTTGTTGGCATCGCCAAGCACGGCTGCAGCAACGGCGCGGCAGGTGTCAACATCAAGACCAGACCAGTTATTTTTGTCATCAGGGGCTGAGAAGCCAGGAAGCCCTGTACTAACGCCACAGCTAAGGCTGCCACGCTTCTTTACATCGTCAAGGGTTGATGCGGTTGCAGCGGTTGCAAACATGCCAACAGCAGCAATTGCACCCAAAAGGGTAATTGTCTTTTTCACGGTAATCCTCCCAAATATTTATTATTATTCGTTAGTTTAAATTATTGAACCGGGGAGGAATTGTACTCAGCGCCCCTCCCACACGACACTTTATGGTTAACAGGGGTAACATGGAGGATGGCAACCCTCAAGTAAAATTGTAGCCAATACAATATATAAGTATCTAATTTTACATGAGTAATTGATACTTTCGGGATCAATATGTAGTCTTATCGGATTAAGTTATTTGCCGATTACACCTAGAGATTGATTGTGCCGGAACCCACAATCAATAAACGATAGCTACTTAAGGAAAACGTAATATGAGCGGGGATAAAAAAAACAAGCTAGATACCGAGCTCGGCCTGGCCGGCAGGTCGCCCGATGATAATTTCGGTATTCTCAACCCGCCAGTCTATCACGCATCAACGGTGGCCTTCCCAACCGTGGCCGAACTGGAAGCGGCCGAACTTAAAAAATTCGATACAACCTATTATGGTCTTTATGGCACGCCGACTTCGTTCGCCCTCGAAGACGGGCTTAAAAAACTAGAAGACGCCAACCATGCGGTAATAGTCGGTTCGGGCTTGGGTTCGATTGCGGCAACGCTTGCCGGCCTGCTTAAAAGCGGTGATCATTTGTTAATGACTGAAAGCGCTTATTTTCCGACCATAAAGTTTTGCAATAATTTTCTTAAAAAATTTGGCGTTGATATCACCTATTACGATCCGATGATTGGTGAAAACATAAAAGAGCTGATCCGCCCGGAAACCCGCGTAGTATTTACCGAGGCCCCCGGCTCCATAACATTCGAAGTCCAAGACATTCCAGCCATTGCCAAGGTGGCGCACGCCGCCGGTGTGTTGGTGGTAATGGATAACACCTGGAGTGCCGGCTATTATTACAAGCCGTTTGATTTTGGCGTCGACGTATCAGTGCAGGCAGTAACAAAATATATTGGCGGTCATTCCGACCTTATGATGGGTTCCATCACCATGCGTGATCGCGACCTTTATGACAAAATAATGCTTAGCGCATCTTCATTTGGGCATTCACCCCAACCCGATGATTGCTATTTGGCATTGCGCGGCCTCAGGACGCTGGCACCGCGGCTGAAACAACACTTTAAAACCGGATTGATACTGGCAAAATGGCTGGCCGCCCGGGACGAAGTAGAGGCGGTTATCCATCCGGCGCTTGAAGGCTGCCCCGGTCATGAAATATGGAAACGAGATTTCACCGGTGCGACCGGGCTATTTGGGGTGGTATTAAAAGACAAATATTCCGATGAAGACCGCAACCGCATGATGGAGGGATTAAAACTGTTCCCCATTGGGTTTAGCTGGGGTGGCTACGAAAGCCTTGTTGTTCACGACAGCCCCGCCAGAGCCCGCAAAACTTACAAGTTCCCACACCCCGGCCCTTATCTGCGAATTCATGCGGGGCTGGAAGACCCCGACGACCTGATACGCGACCTTGAACAAGGGCTTGCCTTGCTTTAGCTGGCTGGTTCATGCGGTTTTTTTAAAGGAGCTTATAATATAAAGAGCGGTTGCCCCCACAACGATTGCCGGGCCGGCGGGCCAGTCAAATTCCAACGATGCCCCCATGCCAATTCCCACCGATATAACGCCCATGACTGCGGCCAGAACAATCATCCGTTCCGGGGTTGATGAAAATGAACGGGCGGATGCTGCGGGAATTATAAGCATCGATGCAATCAACAGCACCCCAACTACTTTTATAGATAGCGCCACAACCACGGCCAATAATAAAACAAACGCGGTTTCGACCAAGCGTACATTTACGCCTTCAACCGCCGCCAGTTCGCTGTGAACGGTCACCGCCAAAAGCGGTTTATATAAAAAACCAAGCACCCCAATAACAAGCGCACATCCGCCCCAGATGAAATAAACATCGGCCGCGCTGACCGATAGAATGTCGCCGAATAAAAACGCCATTAAATCAACCCTGACCCCTTCGACGGCGGATGCGACTATTAGCCCCAATGCCAGGCTCCCGTGAGCAATGATACCAAGCAGGGTATCGTTGCCGAGATAGCGTCCGCGATAGCCCAAAAGCATCAATGCCGCGACAACGCTAACCAGACCGACACCGATTATGGGATTTATGCCCAACAAGAAACCAAGCGCCACCCCAAGCAATGCCGTGTGCGAAATCGCCCCACCGAAATATGCCATCCTGCGCCAGACAACAAATGCACCCAGCGGGGCGGCGGCCAGCGCAACGCCCATACCCGCCATCAGGGCGCGAATAATAAAATCATCCATCATGGTTATCACCGTGCGTATCGTTACAAACATCGCCATGAACATTGTGATGGTGGTCATGGTGGTGTGGATAAAGCGCAATGGATGAGGCTACCTGTTCGCCAAACATCTGCACAAACTCCGGGTGCTTGCTAACTGTTTCGGGGTGACCCTCGCAACAGACATGGCGATTGAGACAAATAACGCGATCCGTTTCAGCCATAACCACGTGCAGATCATGGGAGACCATCAGCACCCCAACTCCACGGCTTTTACGAATGTTTCTTATTAGGCGGTACAAATCCGCCTGACCGGTAATGTCCACACCCTGAACCGGTTCATCGAGAACCAGAAAATCAGGGTCGCGCAACAAAGCACGCGCCAGCATTACCCGCTGTACTTCACCACCGGAAATATTATGCATCTGGGAATTTGAAATATGCCCAACACCGACTTCATCCAACGCATTTTTTCTGTGACCCTGGCCTGCAAGTTTTGCCGGAACCCCCAACGCCAAAAAACGATTAACCGTCATTGGCATTGTTGGGTCGATGTGTAGTTTCTGTGGCATATAGCCAATGCTTAATCCGGGACGGCGATAAAGTTTGCCTTCGCTCGGGCGGACAAGGCCAAGAACGGCACGAACCAGCGTTGTTTTTCCGGCACCGTTGGGACCGACAATTGTAACGACCTCGCCCTCGCTTACGCTCAACGATACATCCAGCAATATTTGGTTGCCGCTTATTGAAACACCCACATTTTCAGCCGATGCCAAAAGGTTTTTATCTGGATTGGGATTGTTCATTTGCTGGGGCGGCCCTGTTTGCTTTGCTCAGGTTGTGTTATAACATATTTCATAAATTAACAAAGAAACTACGCCAAAGTGAAAAATATGCCCCCCCTCAAGATTATAGTAACCGTTATATCCTTGTTGCTTGCAGGCGCGCACTCCACATACGCCGCAGCAAAAGAGCTTAGGGTTGTTGCTTCCATCCGCCCCATATATGCGCTTGTATTGGCAGTTGGCGATGGGGTTATTACACCACAATTATTAATGCCGGAAAGCGCATCGGCGCACGACTTCCAGCTTCGAGCGTCGGATGCCAAAATGATTGAAAAATCAGATATACTTTTTTGGGTTGGCCCGGAAATGGAAAAATCGCTGGCTAAATCAATCGCAACCCTTGCGACCGGGGCCGATGTTGTAACGCTTATGGGCGATCAATCCATTGCGCTAATTCCATATGATGATAGCGACGGCAGTGCGCCTGATCCGCATATATGGCTTGCAACCAGAAATGCGGTGGCGATTGTCGACATAATATCGAAAACGCTTATTAATTCCGACCCTGGCAATAAAAGTATTTATGAAAAAAATGCCAAAGTTGCAAAAAACAGGATTAAATCGCTCAAGCGGCAAATGGTAAAATTTCTAAAGCCGGTAAAGGATGTTCCATTCGTTACCCAGCACGATGGATTTTCATATCTTGTCCGCGAATTTGGTCTTAACCAGCGTGGCAATATTGTAGATATTCAAGGCAGCGACGCCGGTGCCAAGCATATTGTCGAGCTTAAAAAAATAATTAAAGACGAGCAGGTAAAATGCATTTTTACCGAACCGCAAATGACATCACAAATGGCAATATCAATTTCAACGGATATGGGCGTGCGCCTTGGCGAACTTGACGCAATGGGGGTCGATATGGACGAAAGCCCCACCCTTTATGTCAGAATAATGCAAAAAAATGCCCGCGCCCTGCTGAAATGCCTTAACTCCAGACCAAATCCGGGGCAAAATCCGGGCGATGATGCGCCAATAGCAAAATAACGAGATAACCATCATGAGCGATAACAAAACAGAAACACCCCTGGCGACAGATGTCATTGATGCGGTTATTGCTGCCATTAACTTCAATGATCAGGGGCTGGTTGCGGCCATCGCCCAACAATCAGGCAATGGTGAAATATTGATGCTGGCATGGATGAACAGCGACGCCATCCGTGAAACCCTTTCATCGGGTCGGGTTTGTTATTTTTCACGCTCGCGGGGCGAGCTATGGCGCAAGGGCGAAAGCTCGGGGCAAACACAAACCTTGGTTGATTTCAGGTGGGATTGCGACGGCGACACGGTTTTGCTTGTGGTCGATCAAACCGGCGTTGCTTGCCACACCGGGCGGCGTAATTGTTTTTTCAACGCGGTTCGAGATGGAAAAATAACCACAATTGCCGAGGTCGAAATAGACCCGAAAAAGCTTTATGGAAAATGAGCTTCCCGCTGCCGTTCCGGTTAGCCTGCTAACGGGTTTTCTTGGCAGTGGAAAAACAACCCTGCTGAACAAAATCCTTTCCAGCCCGGGCATGGAAGAAACTGCCGTACTTATTAATGAATACGGCGATGTTTCCATTGATCACCTGCTGGTTGAAAAAATTGATGAAGACATCATCCTGCTGGAAGGCGGCTGCATTTGCTGTTCGGTCAGGGGTGATCTCAGCAAAGCCATGCGCGACCTGTTGGTGCGGCGCTCTGACGGAACCATACCCCCCTTTCGCCGTGTCATAATTGAAACAACCGGCCTTGCCGATCCGGCACCGGTAATTCACACCCTTATAACCGACCCGATTGCATCCGGGCGCTACCGCCTTGACGGTATAATTGTTACCGTTGATGGATTGTTGGGATGGGATACCCTGGACAAGTTTGACGAAGCGCTAAAACAGGTTGCGGTTGCCGACAGGATAATAATTACCAAAACGGATATTACCGATGATGAAACAATAAATAATTTACGCGAACGGCTGACTTCGCTTAATCCCGGGGCGACACAGGTCGCCTATCACGAAGGAAACTTTCGTGTTTCCGACCTGTTCGATACAGGATTATTTGATAGCAATATAAAACCACACCCCAAAAGATGGCTTTCCTTTGACGCGATAGAAGGCTCACACCACGCACATGCTCACGCTCACGACAAGAGCATTAATGCCTTTACCATAACCTGTGATAAACCCATTAAATGGGAAGCATTTACCAACTGGCTGGATATGCTGCTGACCACACAGGGCGAGCGTATTTTACGCATGAAAGGCGTGCTCGATATTGAAGGTCAGGAAAAGCCCATCGCCGTGCATGGGGTACAGCATGTTTTTCACCCACCGCAGGAGCTTCCCTCGTGGTCGGGCATTGGGCCAAACAATAAACGTATTTCACAATTGGTGCTGATAACAAAAAATCTTGGGCCCGATGCGGTAATCAAGACGTTCAATAAATTTGTCAGAGATCAATAAGGTGATCTGGCGCTTGATTTTACATCGGTAAATGCCCGAAGCAACCCAAAGGCTGACTGATCAAGGCCAAGAAAGTTTACGGCAATATACCCCACTTCCTGATCGCTTCTGATTACCCGCGCCCGAATGCAAACATCTGTAAGATTTTTTGTGGTTTCGCCAATGGCCGCAACGGTAACAAGCGCACCGGTTGTAAGGCCGCCTTTGTATCCCTCTATTAATAATCCACCCATACTCCAGTTAACGGTCTTGTATGTCTTGCCATCGACCCTGACCACAAGCACAGGATCATCCGCACGCAAATGTTCGCGACGGTTTTCATTCTTTTCTGGTGTGTCGGTAACCGGTGTTGCCATGATATTTTGCAGTCTTAACCTGCGCCCCCGTAAATTATGTCCTGCCTGGCCAATATCCTGACCAGTATATTGACCATCATATCGCAAAGAAGATTATGGTGGTAATTAACTGATAACCTCTTAACGATATGCAAAACAACAAGGATATGCAACGGAATGGGTGGAATACTAGGGAAATCACTGGGTAAGTCACTGGGGAAATTGCTGATTTTGGCGGCTGCCTGTGGATGGGGTTATGCAGCTGAGGCCGGGGGAGAACCCCTAACCGTATTCGCCGCCGCCAGCACCAAGGGGCCAATGGATGAAATTGCGCTACTGGCAAAAAATAATGGCATGGATGTAACCATGGTTTATGCCGGAAGCTCGCTGCTTGCCCGCCAAATTGAAAATGGGGCACCCGCTGATATTTTTGTTTCCGCGCACCCCTTGTGGACCAGACGCCTGAAAAATCTATCCATCACATACCCTGAAAGCATAACAACCATTGCATCGAACAGGCTTGTTTTGATTGCCGGTAAAAAAATGTTTGAAAAAAACAAAATAGCATCAGGCCTGCCCGCCAAAGATGCTATTTTGAAATATCTGCAATCAGGATATTTAGCCGTAGCCGACCCAGATCACGTTCCTGCTGGAATATATGCAAAAGAGGCATTAACAAATATTGGCTTGTGGGATGATTTAAAAAACAGTTTGGCAAGAACGCTGGATGTTACGGCGGCACTTGCCCTTGTTGCAAATGGTGAATCCCCGCTGGGTATTGTTTATGCTTCTGATGTAGCCGATGCGGTTGTGGTGATTTCGGTATTTAATGATAACGACCATACGCCTATTTTATATTCTGCCGCTGCAATAAAACAAAGCGGTGATAAAAATAAACAATCTGCAATGCGTTTTATTGATATTTTAAAATCCAACGCCGGAAAAGACATTTTTATAAAATCTGGCTTTAGAGGTAACTAGCTTGATCTTAACCCCACTTGAAATCGAAGCGTTACTAATAAGCTTAAAAGTCGCGTTATGGGCAACCATTGCCGAGATGCCGCTTGCCCTTGGCGCTGCATGGGTGCTGGCGCGTCACAATTTCTGGGGGAAAAATATTTTTAACGCGGTGGTTCACTTGCCATTGGTGTTACCGCCGGTGGTGGTTGGTTATGTGTTGCTGGTTGTGCTTGGCCGGGGCGGGTTTATTGGCTCGTTCTTATACGACACATTTGGCATAACCATTGCCTTTAACTGGAAAGGTGCCGCCGTGGCTGCCGGGGTCATGGCGTTTCCGTTAATGGTTCGGGCCATGCGTTTGGCGCTTGAGGCGATTGACACAAGGCTTGAAAAAGCGGCATTCACCCTTGGGGCATCACGCCTGCGGGTTTTTGTCACAATAACATTGCCGTTAATGCTACCGGGAATAATTGCCGGGGCGGTTCTTGCCTTTGCTCGCGCCTTGGGTGAATTCGGCGCGACCATAACATTTGTTTCAAACATTCCCGGGCAAACCCAAACGCTGCCGCTGGCTCTTTATACTCTTATGCAGGTGCCAGGCGGCGAAGACGGCGCCGTGCGGCTTGTGGTTATTTCGCTGGTTGTTGCGCTTGTTGCGTTAATTGCATCTGAAATAATGTCGCGCACGGTTCAAAGACGTATCAAGGGGGTGGAAAATGACTAACGCCCCTACTCCCACCCTGGAAATCCCGGCCCTAGAAATTAATGTGC
>DAOWFT010000031.1 GCA_030637845.1 Thalassospiraceae bacterium | reverse complement strand
CTCATCAAGGCTTTTCTTGGTGACCGGGTGGGTCCAATCTGGCGCTATATCGGCCAAAGGCAACAGAACAAAAGCCCGCTCATCCATGCGTGGATGCGGCAAAACCGGGCTTTTTTTGACATTTTTGTCGCCGTTTCCGCTGACAACACCTTTAAAATCAAGCAAATCCAGATCCATCAGGCGTGGGGCATTTTTTTCAAGCCCCGGGCTATTGCGCTCACGCCCGCACTCACCCTCGATTTTATGCAAAACCTCCATTAATTTCTCGGGCGAAAGCTCGGTTTCTATGCTTGCCACCCCATTAATAAACCACGGCTGATCCGATGCCGGAACCGGGGCGCTTTCATACCACCTGGAAAGCTCGGCAAGCTTTATATCCGGGTGCGCCGCCAATAAATCAACGGCATGGCGACAGGTATCAAGGGCTCCGCCAAACCTCTGGTGGGGTAGATTTGCACCAATTCCTATTAAAATCATATGGTTATGCCCCCTAAATTACCTGTCGTGTCGGCGCATGAAATGATTATACACCTTGCACACTGCCCAATACCCTCCTAGGTATATAGGCATATAGCTTAATTTTATTTTTATATGAATTTATTTAAGGAATTTGAAAAATGCCTTTTTATCCGCAAGAGCGGGTTGGCCTGTTTATTGATGGGGCCAATCTTTACGCTGCAGCCAAGGCACTTGATTTCGATATTGATTACAAGCGCCTCCTCAAACATTTCGCAACCCGCGGCCATCTGGTAAGGGCCTTTTATTACACCGCCCTCATAGATGAAGCCGAATATTCCCCTCTTCGCCCGCTGGTGGATTGGCTCGATTACAACGGCTACACCATGGTTACAAAACCGGCCAAGGAATTCACCGACAGCACCACCGGCAAACGCAAAATCAAGGGCAATATGGATATTGAGCTGGCGATTGACATGCTGGAGATGGCTGATCGCCTTGATCACATAGTCCTGTTTTCCGGTGATGGCGATTTCCGCCGTCTGGTCGAGGCCGTACAGCGCCGGGGTGTTCGCGTTGCCGTGGTAAGCACGGTTAAGTCCAACCCGTCGATGATCGCCGATGAATTACGCCGTCAGGCAGACACGTTCATTGAGCTGGACAGTATAAAATCCGCCATCAGCAGACCGGATAGGGCAAGCGGAGACAGTGATTTACACCCCCATGAATATGATTCTCCGCAGCCGGAAAGCCCGGACATGGACGATGATACCGTCAATACACCGGGTGAATTCGTGGCTATTCCTTAAAAATGGCGCCATTGCTCGAACCTGACGTTAATTGCCAATCCTGCCCCCGGCTTTCTGGTTTCAGGGCTGAAAACGTGGGATTATACCCTGATTTTTTCAACGGGCCGGTGCCGCCGTTTGGGTCAATCGATGCCAGATTGCTGGTGGTTGGCCTGGCACCTGGATTAAAGGGGGCAAACCGCACCGGCAGACCCTTTACCGGTGATGGTGCCGGCGAACTTCTTTACCCAACATTGATAAAAACCGGTCTGGCCAAGGGTAATTACATCCCCGGGCCCGATGCCAGAATTGATGACGGCCTTGAGATGGTTGGTGCACGCATAACAAACGCGGTTCGCTGCGTACCACCACAAAACAAGGTAATCGCTGCAGAAACAAGCGCGTGTAACGGTTTTTTAGGGGCCGAGATAAAGTCCATGAAAAACTTAGAGGTTATAATCGCCTTGGGAGGCGTTGCCCACGGTGCGGTGCTAAACGCGGTGGGCCTTAAAAAAAGCGCTTATAAGTTCGCCCATGGCGCCATGTTCGAGCTTCCTTTTGGTATCCATGACCATATTATGCTTACCGATAGCTATCATTGCTCGCGCTACAACACCAACACCGGACGCCTGACTACCCAAATGTTTGAAGATGTTTTTGTCGCTGCGGTCAAGCTAATCAAAGGTAAAAACTGATGGCCGAAACCGTAAGCTTAAGCAAGTTTCGCAAGATTAAAGCTAAGGAACAAAAAGAAAAACGCGCCGCAGAAAACAGGGTCGCTTTTGGGCGAACCAAGCAGGAAAAGACACTTGACGATAAGGTGCGCAAAATGGATCAGGAAAAAATAACCGCCAAGAAGCGTGAACGTCCAACTGATGATAAATAACTAATAAATATCATATAGTTATGGGTATTAGATAATCTTATAAATTAAGCATCATGCTCGGGGTCTTCGAGCATACGATGAAGGTGAACCACCACATATTTCATATGTGCATCATCGACGCTAGATTGCGATGCCCCGCGCCAGGCATCAAGGGCCTCTGCGTTACTGGGATAAATCCCAACAATATCAAGATTTTTGCTGTCGCTAAAATTCAGCGTGCGCGGATCATCAACGTGACCGCCAAAAACAAGGTGCAGTAAGGGCTTTTCAGGGGTGTTCATTTGATGGGTCCTTGTAAAAAATATTGGCCAATAATTAGCCAATATTTAGATTGTAGCAACTTCACAAGCAACCATAAAATCTTCCGGTTAATTCAATTCAAATCTATAAATACTGTATAATAATCAATGAATTATACAGTATAATTATATATTATTGACATTATTGGACAGTAAAATTAGACTGTCTAATAGTTAGCTAATACCGAAATAGCAAACAATTTTTGGGGGTTGTCTGGCAATGCTATCAAGCAAAGAGCTTATGGAACTGGGCGGAATTTCTCGCGCCACGCTTAACAATTACATACAGATGGGGCTGCTGCCCAAGCCGGAAATAAAGGCAACCGCAACCGGTGTGCGTGCAACCCGCATAGGTTACTTCCCTGCCGAGGCGATTGAAATAATCAGCGAAATCGCAAACCTGAAAAAACAAGGCATGGCCATGGAGGCCATAGTATCAACCCTTGCCCCTGACAGCCCCCCCGGCAAGACCCCCG
>DAOWFT010000123.1 GCA_030637845.1 Thalassospiraceae bacterium | reverse complement strand
CGTCTGAAATCTGTTCGTAATATGTAAGGCCTTTTAGGTAGTAAGCATAAGCGGTGTCCTTGCCCGAAGGATGAAGCTGGATATAACGGTCCAGCGCCAAAATGGCCTCGTCATATTTGTTGGACATATAAAGGCTGTAGGCAGACATAATCTGGGATTTGGTCGCCCACTTTGAATATGGGTGCTGTCGTTCAACCTCATCAAAGCGCTCGACGGCAATGTTATACTGCTCATCCTCAAGGGCGTTGACCGCAGTGTTATATAGAACCTCGACAGTTTGCTCTACATATTCAGGGGCTTCGTTTGTGGTTGAGCAGGCTGCCGTGGCCATTCCCAATGCGGAAATAATTACGCCAACTAGCGAGTTTCTGATTTTTCTGGTTAGGATTGGCAACATATTTAGAGGTTTTCCCGTCTTGTCTTTTTAATGCCTCATAGAGGGCTACATGGATAATAGCACCATACAAAATGTTATATCACGCCATATCAACCATTGGGCATAGGCCATAACAATAACCCCGAAGAATGCTTTAGCGGCGCATTCAGGGCCATGTTTTCTGCCTGTTTAGGGCCAATAAGGATGATAGGGGCAATAAGGCGGTGCCACGGAAAGGGGCTGATTGGGGAATATGGCGATGTTTGGTGCGAATCGCTCAAGACCAGAGAGGTGAGCCAGAGATGCCGTTTAGGCGGTAGCCGGGATTGCGGCAACCGCTTCCCGGTCCCACGAAGTGGAATTGGCGGCTTTTGCAGGTTCGCTTGCCGTAATATCCGATGCATTTACCCATTCGTAATTTGACGCATCTGCAAAAAGCGCTCTCAGCAGTTTGTTGTTGAGCGAGTGCCCGGTACAAACACCCGAGAAATGCCCGGCAATGGTTCCGCCGGCAAGATAAAGATCGCCAACAGCATCTAGTATTTTATGACGTACGAATTCATCATCAAAGCGAAGGCCGTCTTCGTTAAGAATCTCATCACCGCTTACCACAACCGCGTTATCAAGGGATCCGCCCTTGGCAAATCCGGCTGCACGCAGGGCTTCGACTTCGTGCATAAAACCAAATGTCCGTGCACGAGAAAGTTCGTTTTTAAATACACCGTCTATCATGTCCACACGCATTGACTGGCGTTGGATTGCGCTGCTGTCGAAATCAATTTCAAAATCTATTGAAAATTCATTAGAGGGAAGAAGCGAAGCAGATTTTCCTTCGTCAGAAACAACAACGGGCTTCAATACGCGAACCACACGCTTGGGAGCATCCTGCTCAACCAAACCGGCACAATCGATTAGGAACATAAATGGTGCGGCGCTTCCGTCCATAATTGGAACTTCGCCACCAACCACATCAACCAATGCGTTATCAACACCGGCACCTGCTAGTGCAGCCATAAGATGTTCGATGGTGGAAATCAGCACACCGTTTTCATCACCGATTGTGGTGCAAAGACGGGTGTCACGAACATTGTCGAAGCTTGCTTTGATTTCAACGCCGCCGCCACTAATGTCGGAACGACGAAATACAATCCCACTGTCTACCTCGGCCGGGTGCAGGGTCATGCTTATCTTGTCGCCTGAGTGCAGACCAATACCAGAGCAACCAATGATGCTTTTGAGCGTTTTTTGATTTTGCTGGTTAATTTTCATGACTGTGGTAGGTGACATAAAAGTATTCCGTATTCTTGAGCTCAACAATCAGGATCGCCCACAAAGAAAGAGCGCCTCTTAGGTTATGGGTGTAACACCCTGCCCTGAGGCGCTCAAATCAATCATTGTTACCTAATGTTACGTATTCTCAGGGGGTTAGCGGACACAGCCAGCCAAAACCCCTTGTTTTCGGCCTTAATTGGCCTGTCTGCGTAAAAACGCTGGAATATCAAGGAGATCGTCATCGGTAGATGAGCCCTGAATACGCTCCTCGCTATCCATTCCACCCAATGTCGGCTCGCTTACGGATGCGATCTCTGCCACCGGGGCTGGTTCTGCTGCCTTTTCAGATTCCACCGCCTGCGGTTCCGGCTTGGAAGAGGTAAACCCGTTGATGGTGTTTTTGGCGCTTCCGGTAACCCTTTCAAACAGGCTTGGGCCACGGCTTACGCCCTGTTTAAGATCGGCCTCATTGGGAGTTTTATCTTCCGGCTGGGTGCCGTTTTCCATGGCTGCAGCAGCAAACGGATCGGCGTTGGTATGCTCGTCACTGTCATCAACACCAACAGGTGCCGGTGGAATGAAAGCATCTTCGGCCTCAATATTTGGCATGGCCGGTGGTGTCGGTAGCGGGGCCACCTCTTCCACCAGTTCAATTTCTATTGCTTCGCCTGTGGTTTCATTTGCGCTTTCGGCAGAAATATCTTCAACCATTTCCAACTCGGACGCGGCTGCGGCCACATCTTCGGCGCTAAGCAGGTCGCTATCATTTATTTCTGGTATTTCTGGTATTTCTGCTGTTTGGGCTGCTTCTGGCGTTGCTTCGGCTTCTTCCGTACCCAGTATACGTGGACGGGAAACACCAACCGCTTCTTCCATGCCCAAAACCGTCGGTGTTTGACGGCGTGAACTTTCGGCATCGATACCGGTTGCAACAACCGATACACGCATGCGGCCATCGAGACCTTCTTCGTAGGTGGAACCAAAAATAATGTAGGCATCCTGATCAACCTCGGCCCGGATGCGGTTAGCGGCTTCATCAACCTCAAACAGGGTCATGTCGCTACCACCGGTGATATTGATAAGAACACCATTAGCACCGGCCATTGAGGCATCATCCAACAATGGGTTGGAAATTGCTGCCTCGGCTGCATCAAGCGCACGGCGTTCGCCTTCGGCTTCGCCCGTGCCCATCATGGCCTTACCCATTTCGTTCATGACTGAGCGAACATCGGCAAAATCCAAGTTGATAAGTCCGGGACGAACCATAAGGTCGGTTACCGAACGCACGCCGGAATAAAGCACATCATCAGCCATTTTGAAGGCATCGGAGAATGTGGTTTTTTCATTGGCGATGCGGAAAAGATTCTGGTTAGGGATTATAATCAGCGTATCGACATACTGTTCCAGTTCTTCGATACCTTTTTCAGCCAAACGCATACGGTGCTGGCCCTCAAACTGGAAAGGTTTAGTAACTACGCCAACGGTCAGGATCCCAGCGTCGCGAGCGGCCCGGGCGATAACGGGTGCCGCACCGGTACCGGTACCACCACCCATGCCGGCGGCAATAAATACCATGTGCGCGCCTTTGAGTTGCTCGTTAAGTTCGTCAATGGTTTCTTCTGCTGCCGCGCGGCCAATGTCAGGTTTTGATCCTGCGCCAAGGCCCTGGGTCAGGTTTGCCCCCAACTGTATCCGCCTGTCCGTTCCTGAATGTATCAGTGCCTGGGCATCGGTGTTGGCGACTATGAATTCACATCCTTCGAGCTCGCCGTTAATCATGTTGTTGACTGCGTTGCCACCGGCACCGCCAACGCCAACTACGCTGATACGGGGTTTTAGCTCAAGGGTTTCGTTTGGTACGCTAAGATTTATGGTCATGGGATCCCTCTCCACTTGATATCTATAAAAAATGCACCATCAACACTTAATATTTGGTTTCTTTTTAAGGCTTTAGTTGGAAAATCTGACTCTATTCTGGCCTTTTCTGGCCTTTTTCTGACTCTATTGGTTAATATCGATTCCTTTTTTCTGAATCTATACTTGGCTTATCTTGTATCCCTTGATGGGCTTCAAAAATTATCCCTTAACCACTGGCCGATGCGGCCAAACCGGCTGGCCGGACGGCTGGCCGGACGCCAAGCACGGGCCACGGGGCTTTGCCCGGACCTCAACGCATAATCCAAAATCCCGGCACAGGTTGAAAACTGCGGGCCCGATGCGGCCTCGGCCAGGCCTTCCATTGGTCTGGGCCTTGCCATGCGCACCTGCTTTTGCAGGATTTCGCCCGCCATTTCGCGCACACCGGGCAAAAGACTGGCGCCACCGGAAAGAACCAGACGCGGGCCTGCGACCTTGCCGAAACCGGCGGCATCCAATCTATCGCGTATCATTTCAAATGTTTCCTCAATGCGCGGACGAATGATGCCAACCAGAACCGAACGCGGAACCGGGTTGGTCTCGCCCGATTGTTCTTCACCAATAATTGGAACTTTTATTATTTCGTGATCATCTGACGGCGATGGCATTGCGTTGCCGTAAAGGGTTTTCATTCTTTCTGCGTGTGCCAGCGGGGTTGAAAGACCGCGGGCTATGTCGTTGGTGACGCTCATGCCGCCAATCGGAATTGAATCCGCATGCACAATTTCACCATCAAAAAATACCGCCATGCTTGTAGTGCCGCCACCCATATCAACCAGGGTAACGCCAAGGCGCATTTCATCGCCGACCAGACTGGAAAGGGCCGCCGCATAAGGCGCAACCACAAGCTCATCAATTTCCAAATGACAGCGATGCACGCAGGTATGAAGGTTTTTTATGGTGTTTTTTGATGCGGTAATAACGTGGAGATTAACCCCCAATCTATCGCCAAACATGCCACGCGGATCATGGACACCGCGATTACCATCAATTGAATAGCCAACTGGAATTACGTGAATTATTTCCCGGTCTTCGGGAATGTCGGCGGCAAGGCGGTGGGTATCGAGAATGCGATGAATATCATGATCGTTTATTTCGTGGCCGGAGATAGAAATGTCATAAGAGACCAAGCGCGATGAAAAGCAAGTTCCGGAAATACCGACAATAACTGTTTTGATGTTTCCCCCGGCCATAAGTTCGGCAGCCTCAACCGCCGAGCGAATTGAATGCTCAGCCGTGTCCATATCAACGATAGAGCCAGCCTTGACCCCCTTGGCGGCATGATGGCCGATGCCGACAATACGCGCCGGACGATCAGCGTCTTTTCTTGCAATCAGGCATGACACTTTGGTTGTGCCAATATCAAGGGCGGCAATAAGACCGGTCCGTTGCTTTTTTGCTGTGTTTTCGTGCTTCAACTTCAACTTTTCCTTAAATTTTATTTTCGCGTGGGCTGGATGGTTTTATTTCGATATTTGGCTGGCGGCGAAGTATCACGCGGTCTGGAATGCGCAGATCAAGTATCCTGATATCGCGCGATAACAAATTGCTTTCGCGTTCAAACCGCGCCAGCCGGGCAAGGGCTTCGGGTGCACCGTCTTCGGGCAGGCGTACATCAATGCCACCGTTTAAGCGCAAATCCCAACGCCGTCCGCCAATGCGAACCGCAGATTTGACCTTGTTTTTAATTTCCGGCTGGGTCGCAAGAAGCTCTAGCAACGGGCCGACATTATCGGGCGCATCGGCGCCGACAACGTGCATCATGCCCCGGAAACGCTCGAGACCGCTGGTGATGATGACCTCGCCCTCTTCGTCTATTAGTGCAAACTGTCCATTTTTTTGCCATAGGGCAAGCGGGCGACGTTCTATCAGGTGCAGCACCAATGTATCGGGCAGCAAGCGTTCGACCTTGGCGTTTAAAACCCACGGCAGAGTTTCAACCCGTTCTTTTGCTCTGGTGAAATCGTATGCCAGTATCGGTGCCCCGCGCTCAACTTCGAGCATGCGTATTAATTCTTCGCGTTTGGTTTCACTACGACCGGTTACCAGAACCTCTTGCACCGTGAAGCCAAGCTGGGCCGAGGTTGCAATTGCGCCCCAACGAACATCGTCATATTTTTTTTCCGCCCAGCCAGATTGCATGGCCCACGCCCCGGCCCCGGTAATCCCTGCCAATAATAGGGCGGCTGAAAACCCGATTAAACGATTTGTCCGCCATAATGGGATGACCCTTTTACGCGGCTTTACCTGGGGGTTCCCGCCCTGCTTTATTGAGCCGTCTTTGCCAAATTTAATTTTTAACTTCATTGGTCGCACTCCGCCTGCTCAACCATCCATGATACAAGTTCACCAAAATTAATTCCGACCAACGCTGCCTGTTCAGGCACAAGCGATGTCGCTGTCATTCCGGGTTGGGTGTTAACTTCAAGAATATAAATATCGTTTCCATCAAATCTGAAATCCGCGCGGCTAACACCGCGGCAGCCAAGTGTATCGTGTGCCAGCTTTGCCAGACGCATGGCCTCGTCATAAATTGGGCCGGGAACATCTGCCGGTAGCACATGGGTTGACCCACCATCGGTGTACTTGGCGTCATAATCATAAAAATCCCGCCCCGTGGTTATTTCGGTCACGGCCAAGGGCTTCGTGCCCATGACGGCAACGGTCAACTCCCGACCGGGAATAAATTGTTCGACCATTACGTATTCTCCGTACGGCCAGTTATCTTTAGTAAGCGGTTCGCTTAATAGTTCATGAATAATATGCACGCCAACACTTGATCCTTCGTTAATGGGCTTGATTACGTATGGCCGGGCCATCAAATCTCCGCCTAGAACATCGTCTTTGGTGGCTACCGCGTGGGGGGCGACCTTTATCCCGGCGGCGGAAAAAAGCCTTTTAGCCATTGGTTTATCCATGGCAATGGCCGATGCCATAAGGCCGGAATGGGTATAGGGGAGCCCTAACAGATTAAGTATCCCCTGAACCGAACCATCCTCGCCAAAACGGCCATGCAGCGCGTTAAATACCGCGTCCGGGCCATATTCCAGTGCGCCGACAAGTGCTGCCACATCGCGGCCAACATCAATTTTAGCTACCTCAAAGCCGGCACTTTCAAGGGCGGTGGCAACGGCTTGACCCGAAACCAGCGAAACCTCGCGTTCAACCGAAGGGCCACCCATTAATACCGCTACTTTTTTAAATTTAGCGCTCATTGGCCGGGCTCCTTGCCTGCGGCAACACCAATGCGCTTTATCTCCCATTGCAGATCAATGCTTGAGCTGGCTTTTACCCGTTTGCGGACCTCTTCGCCGACCGCTTCGATATCAGCGGCGGTGGCGGTTCCATCATTAATGATGAAATTGCAATGTTTTTCAGAAATACTGGCCCCGCCAATTTTTAATCCCCGGCATCCGGCTTCATCTATTAATTGCCACGCCTTGTGTCCTTCGGGGTTTTTAAAGGTTGAGCCGCCGGTTGAGGTGCGTATGGGCTGGGAAATTTCCCGCACCGATTTTATATCTTCCATTCTGGCCTTGATGTCGGATTTATCACCGACATGGCCACGCAGGTTGCATTCGGCAAATATCCAGTCTGCGGGCACGTTGCTTTTACGATAGCTAAAACCAAGCTCATCAACATCAAGTTCGTGGCGATTACCATCCATGTCCAAGGCAACCGCGCTTGTAACAATGTCTTTTATTTCCCCGCCATAGGCACCGGCGTTCATACGCAACGCGCCGCCAATTGTGCCGGGAACACCAACAAGAAATTCAAAACCTGAAATACCGGCTGCGCCAGCGGCAAGGGCAACATTGCCGTCAAGCGCACCGGCACCACATATGATGTCTGCGCCGACGCATTTTATTTCGGCAAATGCACGACCAAGCCGCACCACCACGCCGGGAATGCCGCCGTCCCTGACCAACAGGTTTGATCCGACCCCGATTACGGTTACCGGAATATCTTTTGGCCGGTGTTTTAAAAAATACGCAAGGTCGTCCATGTCTGCGGGTTTGAATAATACTTCTGCCGGGCCGCCGACCTGAAACCATGTTACGCGCGAAAGGCTGGCGTTTTCGCTCAACCGTCCCCTAACTTCAGGAATGCGCGAAATAAGGCTGTCTGAATTAATTTCGGCTGCCATCATTGGCTTTCACCATTAATTGTCTTGGCTATAATTTTTGAAAGCTCGTCCGGAAGCGACTTGGCCCAATTGGTAATATCACCGGCACCAAGGCAAACCACCATGTCGCCCGATTTGGCCAGTTTGCTTATTTCAACGGCTAATTCATCGGGGCTAACAAGCGGAACCACCAAGCGGTGTCCACGTTGGCGCAACCCGGCAACCAAGGCATCGCGATTTATGCCCTCTATTGGTTTTTCACCTGCTTCATAAACATTTGCCACCAAGACTGCGTCGGCATCGTTAAAGCAGGTGCAGAAATCTTCAAACAAGTCTTTAAGCCGGGAATAACGGTGTGGCTGAACCACGGCTATTACCTGACCCGTGGAGGCATCGCGCGCCGCCCTTAGCACCGATGATATTTCAACCGGATGATGGCCGTAGTCGTCGATTATTGTTATGCCGCCGACAACGCCTGTTTTTGTAAAGCGGCGATTGACACCTTCGAACCCGGCGAATGCACCGCGCAGCTGGTCGTTTTCTATTCCCATTTCACGTCCCATCGCCGCAGCGGCAAGCGCGTTTTCCACATTGTGCCGGCCAAACATAGGCAGGTGTAAATCCTTTAATGTTTCGCCATCCATCCCGGAAAAAGAAGCAAAGGTTATATCAAAAACAACACCATCCGGTTCTGTTCTGAGATTTTCTCCACGGACCATGGCTTGCTGGTTAAAGCCATAGGTAACAATCCGGCGATCGGAAACTTTTGGTATTAACGCCTGAACTTCGGCGCTATCAATACAAAGGGCGGCAAAACCGTAAAAAGGTATGTTTTCAACAAATGTTGCAAAGGCCGCGCGCAGCGCATCAAACGATCCATAATGATCCAGATGTTCCGGATCAATGTTTGTTACCACCGCAATTGTCGCCGGAAGCTTTAAGAACGTTCCGTCACTTTCATCTGCCTCGGCGACCATCCAGTCGCCGCTGCCAAGTCTTGCGTTTGAACCCCAGGCATTGATTATTCCGCCATTAATAACAGTCGGATCCATTGAGGCAAAATCAAGCAAGTGGGCAATAAGCGAAGTGGTGGTGGTTTTGCCGTGGGTTCCGCCAACGGCAATGGACCATTTAAGGCGCATTAGTTCGGCCAGCATTTCGGCGCGGCGAACCACCGGGACCATGCGTTTTCTCGCCGCCTGAACCTCCGGATTATCGGATTTGACGGCGGAAGAAATAACCAGCACTTCGGCGTTTTCTATATTTTGTTCGTCGTGGCCGATGTAAACTTTAATTCCGTGCTTTTGCAGTCTTTTTACATTTGCGCTTTCTGACTGGTCTGAACCTTGAACCGAGTAACCAAGGCTGGCCAGGACTTCGGCGATGCCGCTCATGCCGATACCGCCGATACCGACAAAATGAATTGTGCCAATGGAAAGTGGAAGCGCCCTCATGCTGCGGTGCCTCCATTTTCTGTTTCATTTACAAGATCGCTAACAACACCGGCCAACATTGCGGCGGCGTCGGAACGGCCCTGTTGGTGGGCGCAGGCCGCGGCCTTTTTCAAAACTGCGGGCAAGCCTAAAAGAGAATCAAGTCGCGCCGCCAGGTTCTCTGCGGTAAATGTGCTTTGCGGCATTATCCACCCGGCACCCGCACCATCAACTGCCTGCGCATTAAATGCCTGATGATCATCGGCGGCATAAGGATAGGGAACCATTATTGATGGCCTGCCAACCGTTAGCACCTCGGCCACGGTTGATGCCCCCGACCTGATAATAACCACATGGGCATCACTCATACGTTCGGGAACGTCAGAAATAAATGTAGCTAAGGTGGCTTTTATATTGCTCGCCTGATAGGCACGACCAACTGCGGCTAAATCTTCTTCGCGGCATTGCTGGGTAACATGAATACGGTCACGGATTTTTCTTTCCAGCCGTTCCAGTGCGGCGGGGACTACTTCGCTTAATACTGTTGCGCCCTGCGATCCGCCAAGCACCAGAATATTCAAAGGCCCATCGCCTTCGACATCGGGGTATTGGCTACCCCGCATTTTGGCAATGGCGGGACGGACCGGCATGCCGGTGAGGACTACTTTTTCTTTCGTGCCTTCGGGAAGCCCGCGCATATCCGCAAACGAGGTTGCAATTCTTTTCACCCGGGTTGCGAGCAGGCGGTTGGCCCGACCCAAAAGTGCATTTTGTTCGTGAATGGCGCTGGCGATGTCGTTTAATGATGCCGCCATCATGGTGGGAACCGAGGCGTAACCGCCAAAACCAATAACGCAGGCGGGCTTTATGCGTTTAAACAGTATCAATGCCTGCACCGTACCAATTGCAAGCTCGATAATACTTAGCAATCTTGCCGGTATGCTTTTCCCGGCTATGCCACCGGCAAGAATTCTGTGGGTTTCAATTTCACCTAACGCGCCCTTGAAAGCACTGCCGCGACGGTCGGTTACCAGCCCCAGCCTAAACCCACGTTTTTTTAGTTCGCCGGCAAGGGCCTCGGCTGGAAATATATGACCGCCGGTACCGCCTGCGGCAAGAATTACCAATGGCTTTTGTTCTGTATGAACATTAGTCATTTATGGCTCCTCCGGCCTTGGGCCTAAACCGGGTAAGCGCCAGAACCATCCCCATGCCGAAGGCAAGGGCAAGGGTCGACGAGCCGCCATAAGAAATAAACGGCAAGGTCATTCCCTTGGGCGGCATAAGGTTGGTGGTAGAGGCAATGTTTATAATTGCCTGCAATGCAAACTGAACCAAAAGCCCGGTAGAGGCGACCATTACAAAGAAATCGGTATCGCGGAAAGAACGGGAAAATCCGCGCAGCACAACAAACGCAAACAATGCCAAAATCAACAAACATACAAGCAAGCCGAACTCTTCACCCGCCACCGCAAGAATGAAATCGGTATGAGCATCGGGGAGGACTTCTTTAACCCTGCCTTCGCCGGGGCCACGGCCAAACAAACCGCCATTTTCAAATGCGCTTAATGCCCGATCAACCTGATAGCCGTCACCAACTGCCGGGTCGAGAAAACGATCTATGCGCCCACGGACATGATCAAACATAAAGTATGCGCCGATGCCACCCATTAAAAACAGCATTGCAACGGCAGCAACCAGTATCCACGGCAACCCGGCGATAAAGAACTGCACGCCCCATACAACCGAAACGACGACACTCATCCCAAAGTCCGGCTGCATCATTAGCAAGCCGGTTACCAGAACCCAAAGGCCGGTGGCTATTGCGTATCCGGGGATTTCGTCATCAAGTTTTTGCGATGAAAACATCCATGCGGCGATTACGGCAAAACTTGGTTTTACGAATTCCGATGGCTGTAATGAAATCCCACCCAGCGAGAGCCAGCGGGTGGCACCCTTTATTTCGGCACCGAAAAAAAGAACCCCGACCATAAGAATTATTGATATTCCAAAAACCACAAGCGCGGTTCGCCTAACGCCGCGTGGGGTCAGCATGGATGTTGCAAGCATTATCATAATGCCCAACGGCAGAAACACAAATTGCCTACGCACAAAGTGATAATTTTCCAATCCGATACGCTCGGCCACTGCCGGAGATGCGGCAAGGGTTAATATGGCGCCAAGTGCGGCAAGGGCGATAATGGCAATTAAGGTCCAACGATCAATGGTCCACCACCAACGGCCAATTAAAGATGTATCTGTACGGGCGAATGTATTCATGGCCATATCCCGCTACCTCAGTTTCAATGTTGAAAGACCGATAAGGGCTAAAATTGACGCAATAATCCAGAAGCGAATTACAATTGTCGATTCGGCCCAGCCTTTTTGTTCAAAATGATGATGAAGCGGCGCCATGGCGAACACCCGCTTGCCCGTTAGCTTATATGAGACCACCTGAACAATTACCGAAACGGTTTCCAGCACAAACAATCCACCAACAATGGCCAAAACCAATTCATGTTTGGTAATTACGCTTACCGTGCCAAGCGCGCCACCCAGTGCCAGAGACCCGGTATCGCCCATGAAAATACGCGCAGGCGGCGCATTAAACCAAAGAAAGCCAAGCCCAGCGCCAATAAGCGATCCGCAAAATACCGCCAATTCGCCGGAACCGGGAACAAAATGAAGCTGCAAGTAACCCGAAAAAACCGAATTACCAACCAGATAGGAAATAAGCGCAAACACGCCAGCGGCAATCATGACCGGAACAATGGCCAAGCCATCCAACCCATCGGTCAGGTTAACCGCATTGGACGCGCCAACCATAACAAAAGCAGCGGCGACAATGAACAAGAACCCACCCTCAAGCACTGTGTCTTTGAAAAACGGCAGTGCGATTGTTGGGCTTAGGCCTTCGGGTAGCAGGTTCATTATCCAGTACCCGGCAGCCGCCGCAATAATAAACTGGAAAACAAGTTTTAATTTTCCCGATAGCCCCTTGTGGTCGCGTCTTTTTACCTTCAGGTAGTCATCGGCAAAACCGATAGCGCCATAAGATGTCGTAACCGCAAGCGCAATCCAGATAAATGAATTGCTGATATCGGCCCAAAGAATGGTTGAAGTTACCGAAGCAATAAGAATAAGCAAACCACCCATTGTCGGGGTGCCCTGTTTGGTAAGAAGGTGCCCTTCCGGGCCATCAATGCGAATTGGCTGGCCGCCTTTTTGTTTTGTCTGTAAATGCCTTATCAGGTAGGGACCAATTACAAAACTAATAATAAGCGATGTCATTACCGCACCACCGGTACGAAACGTAAGATAACGAAATACGTTAAATACCGGTATTTGGTCGGCAAAGGGAAATAACAGGTTATAAAGCATTTATTTTCCCCTCAATATTTTTGGGATCATTCGAAGAATCAAGTTTCATAATTGCATCCACAACCACGCCCATGCGCACACCGGCGGATCCCTTAACCATCACGACGTCACCTTCGTGTAGCGATTGCTGTAAAAAACCAGCGGCCATTTGCGATGTTGCAAAAAGCTTTCCCTTCATTTCTTCTGGAAGCTCGCTCCAAAGATTATCCATTGCTTCACCGACGCCCAGCACAAGGTCTATCCCGGCACCAATCAATTCATGGGCCAAGGCCCGGTGGGCAGGCACTGTTTCACCGCCCAGTTCCAACATATCGCCAAGAACCGCTATTCTGCGACCACCGTTTGCAACCGGGGTAGTGGAAAGCACCTCTATTGCGGCCTTCATCGAAGCCGGTGATGCGTTATAGCTTTCATCTATTAACGTAAGCTTTCCACAATCAAGCTTAACTGAAAAACGCTGGCCTCGGCCTGATGGGGCCTGAATGTTTGACAGCTCCTTTGCGGCCTTTAGCGCATCACCGCCTGCCGCAATCACAGCGGCCAGCACACAAAGTGAATTTATTACCCAGTGCCTCCCGGCAATGCCAACTTTGTATTCAATGCGCCCACCATCAATGACCACAGCTACATCGGAACTCTTCGCCCCAACCTCGAACGAAACCAAATGGATATCGGCATTTTCGTTACTGCCGAACGATATTACGTGGCTTATTCCGGCATCGTTTGCCGCCTTTGATAATTGTTCAAACTGGGCGATGTCGTGGTTAAGTACGGCAATTGCACCGCTTTCGGCACCATTGAATATTTCTGCTTTAGCAGTTGCAATATCTTCTAAAGATTTGAAATGCTCGGTATGGGCCGGCTGGATGGTTGTGATGATGCAAACGTGCGGCCTGGCCATTTGTGATAACGGGGTAAGTTCGCCCGCATGGTTCATGCCCATTTCCAGCACGGCAAAATCAGTATCGGCCGGCATTCGCACAAGGCTAAGCGGCAACCCCCAATGATTGTTGAGGCTACCCTCGCTGGCGCTTGTTATGCCCTGTTTTGATAAAACCGTTGCCAATGCTTCTTTTATGCCGGTTTTTCCAACCGACCCGGTTACGGCAATAACTTTTGCATTGCTTGCCCGCGCCCGCGCGGCCACGGCCATATCTTCCAACGCTTTTTGTGTGTCTTTTACCTTCAAAAAAGCAAAACCGGGATGAGTTTCTTCTAATCCTTCGGGTATATGATTTACCGCGGCGGCAACCGCACCCATATCAAAAGCTTTGGCAACAAAATCATGGCCATCAAGTTTTGGCCCGCTAAGGGCAACAAAAACATCGCCGGGATTAAGTGTGCGGGTATTTATTGATACACCCGAAGCAACCCATTCGCCGATTGCAACCCCACCGGTTGCCTTGCACGCTTCATCTGATGTCCATAGCTGGTGGTTATTGTTCATGTCACAGCCCCGGCTATTGCCTTTTTTGCTTCAAGCACATCATCAAAAGGAATTATTTTATCGCCTATTACTTGCCCTTGTTCGTGACCTTTGCCGGCAACAAGCAGCACATCACCGGTTTTTAATTCAGCAATGGCGTGAAAAATTGCCTTGCTACGATTGCCAATTTCAATGGCGTCGGGAACAGATTGCAAAATTGCAGCGCGAATTGCAGCCGGGTCTTCGCTGCGCGGATTATCATCGGTTATAATTACGCGGTCGGCGTGCATTGCTGCCACGCTTCCCATTTCAGAACGCTTTCCCGTATCGCGATCACCGCCTGCGCCAAAAACCACCACCAGATTATTTTTCGTATGGGGGCGAAGATTTTTTAACACCGTCTCAAGGGCGTCAGGGGTATGGGCATAGTCAACGAAAACTGTTTTTTCATTGCTTGCGCCGACTGCCTGCATGCGCCCGGGCACGCCATTTAGGTGCTCAAGCGCCCCCACGCAGTCGGCTGCGGCAATACCGCTAGCTATTGCCAGGCCAAGAGCGACAACGGCATTTTCCACCTGAAACGCCCCAACCAATGGTAAATTAATTTCAAAAATATTTCCGCCTATTTCAATTTTAACCTGCTGTCCCGCATTTTCGGGAACCGTTTCAACAATGCGTATATCGCGACCATTTTTCCCAACTGATATAATCTTAAGTCCGCGAACGTTACATGCCGCCTCAACCTCTTTTCCTTCGGGGCGGTCAGCATTAATTACCGCCACACCGTCATCGGCAATTAATTGAGTAAACAGCCTTAGCTTGGCCGCCATATAGGATTCCATGGATGCGTGGTAATCAAGGTGATCACGGGAAATATTGGTAAACGCGCCGTACTTGATGCGAACCCCATCAAGCCGATATTGCTCAAGCCCATGGCTTGATGCCTCAATCACAAGGTTGCTGACCCCAAGACCCGCCAGTTCGGCAAGTACGCGGTGCAGCTTGACCGGGTCTGGGGTGGTGTGGGAACCAGGCTCGTTTATACTTTTCAAATTATTATTTGATGTGTGAAGCCCCAGCGTCCCAAGGCTTGCCGCCTTAATTCCCAGACTTGACCAAATTTGCTCAAGAAAAAAAGCAACCGATGTTTTGCCATTGGTTCCGGTGACGCAGGCCACTGTTTCTGGTTGTCCGGGATTAAACCTTGCCGCCATTTCGGCAAACTGTTTTCTCGGGTTGGGGTGTTGAAGCAACCGGGCGCCAGCACCAACCGGAACATCATTTTTCGTCAGGATAACACTTGCCCCACGCTTGATTGCATCATCAATATATTCGGCACCATCGCTCACGGTTCCGGGGAGCGCCGCAAACAAAAAGCCCGGCTCAACCAAACGCGAATCACATGTCACGCCTGAGATTTCCGTATTTGCATCAAGATTGACATCAAACATTTTGCTGTCGCTTTCGTCCACAAGCTCAATAAGTCGCACTGCGCACCCCCTGGGATGCGGCGTTGTTAATTTTTTTGGCCGCTGTCTCAATATAAAGTGGTGTGCCGGGTGAGTTTTTATTTTCGGCGTCAGTTGGCTGCGGTATAATTCCTTCAATGGTGCCAATTCGGCTGATCACGTTTGACACCACAGGTGCCGCCACCCAGCCGCCAGTTGCATAGCCAAAGGTGCTTTTTATTCCCTGAGGCTCATCCACAAGTACAAAAACAATGTAACGCGGATCGTTCATGGGGAATGCGCCGACGAACGAAGAAACAACCGCATCTTCTGAATATTTGCCAGCAACTTGTTTTTCTGCGGTTCCGGTTTTGCCGCCAACCATGTATCCATTTACATCGGCGTTTTTACCGGTGCCAAACCTGACCACAAGACGCATCATTGCCCGCATTATTTTTGATGTTTTAGGTGATATTACGCGCTCTTCAATTTTTATATCGTTCGCCCCGCGTTTTAAAATTGTTGGGCGTAACATAACGCCACCATTGACCACGGCCGCAACACCGGACGCAAGCTGTAGCGGGCTAACTGCAATTCCGTGACCATATGAAATGGTCATTGTTGAGATGTCACCCCAACGATCCGGGTAAAGCGGTTTTCCGACTTCGGGTATTTCAATCCCAGCTGATTCCAGCATGCCAAATTTTCTCAGGTATTCTTTTTGTCTTTTGGCGCCCACATCAAGCGCCATTTTAGCCGTTCCAATGTTTGATGAATAAACAAGTATCTCGGGTATGGAGAGCCAGCGCTTTTTGCCGTGAAAATCACTTATGGTAAATCGTGCGGCTTTTATTGGTTCAGACGTATCGTAACCATCGCTAATTCCAACTGCGCCTGTATCCAGTGCGGTTGCGGTTGCAAATAATTTAAACGTTGAACCCATTTCATAAACGCCTTTGGTTGCGCGATTAAATCCACTTACCCCCAAACCACCATTGGATGTGTTGGGATCAAAATCAGGTAACGATACAAGCGCCAATACTTCTCCGCTTTTTGCGTCCAGCACCACGCCTGCGGCACCGATTGCGCTAAAGCGATTTTGCGCCGCCAGTAATTCTTCGCGAAGTATTGACTGCATTCTTATGTCCAAAGACAGATCAAGATCTGTGCTCGACACCTCACCGGGAATATCAAACTGTCCTTTTATTCTGGTGTTGAGCCTGTCCTCAAACGCGCTTTCAACACCCGATATGCCCCGACCATCAACATCGGTGTACCCCAGAACATGGGCAAAAATAGGGCCAAATGGATAGATGCGCTTTTCTTCACGGCGAAAACCAAAGCCGGGCAACCCCAACCGATTGACGGCATAGACCTGAGCCGGCGTAAGATTGCGGGCAATCCACTGGAAGCGTCCGCCCTGATCAAGTTTTTCCAATATGCTTTCTGGCGTTGTGGCACCAAGTACTTCGCTTATTTTTTGCGCGGCACGGGCACCATCCATTACATCTCTGGGGTCGGCATAAAGCGATTGGGTTGGCAGGCTAGAGGCAATAACAACGCCATTACGGTCACGAATGTTTGCCCGTGCGACCACGGATTCCAGATGCGGGGAAGCAGCTGCCAGCCTTACGTTTTCAGGCGTACCAAAAGCGGTTAATTCCGCAAGGCGCACGCCCAGCGCCGTAAACGCCATGGCCAAAACCACGCCCGTAATCATAAGCCGCGTTCGTCCCATTTCCAGGGCAAGCTTGCGCGAGCTTTCAACCCGGATACGCTCAGGGTCAAGCTGATCAAACAATGCCGGCCCAGCTGATGTTGGTTTGTTCATTGGCTGTCCCCATTATCGCGCTGAGGTATATTTTTAATAATCTCAGAACCGGACAATTGTTTTGGGCTGACTGGCACAAGCCCAAGATAGCGGGTGGACATTTCGCTCAGACGAGAAGGATCGTTTAGATAGCTCCATTCCGCATTAAGCACGTGGATTGATTGCTTTTCGTTTCTGATTTCATTTATCAGGGAAATTCTTTCGTCTTCTAAAGCCTGAACCTGATATTTAACCGAAAAAAGAACAACACTTATTCCGCCGGCAAGCAGCAAAAACAAAACCGTTGTATGGCGAATAAATCCTGTTTTTTTGCTCATTGTTCTGCCTTCCGTTTCCACGGCGGGGCCGATGTTCGCTCGGCAACGCGCAGATGGGCCGAGCGCGCACGCGGATTGCTGCGCTGTTCATCGACGCTTGGGCTTATGGCTTTGCGTGAAATAACCTTAAATGTTGGCTCTGGCCCGGACTGGGTTGGTGCGGGCATATGGCGTGACGGTAGCGGGATATCGCCGCTTCTGGTTTTAAAAAACTTTTTTACCCGTCTATCTTCTAGTGAATGAAACGAAACCACGCAAAGCCTGCCGCCGGGGGCTAGAACTTGTTCGGCGCCTTCTAGCCCACGATCGACCTCACCCAGTTCATCGTTTACAAAAATACGCAACGCCTGAAAGGTACGGGTGGCGGGATCAATGCCGTCTTTTGATTTTGGCACAACCCGGCGGACAATATCGGCCAATTGAAGCGTCCGGCTAATGGGTTCTTCTTCGCGTGCGCGTATAATTGCTGCAGCGACACGACGGGAAAACCTTTCTTCGCCCAGTTCATATATGATGTTGGCAAGGTCACCCTCGTCCATATCATTTACAATGTCAGATGCGCTTGTCCCCGCAGATTCCATTCGCATATCAAGCGGGCCATCGCTACGAAATGAAAAACCGCGTTCCGGTGTATCTATCTGCATTGATGAAACGCCGATATCCAGCGCAACCCCATCAACCGGGCCGATGTTGCGCTGAGCAAGAAGCTCGGCCATCGAGCCGAAACGGCCTTCGATTATTGTGAAGCGACCATCAAATTCCGTTTCCATTTCACGTGCCGACCTAACCACATCCGGGTCGCGGTCAATTGCGTAAACGGTGCAACTGGCCGCATCTAGTACCGCACGGGTATAGCCGCCATTGCCGAACGTTCCATCAACATATATTCCACCGTCTTTGGGGGATAGCGCGTCCAGCACTTCGCCTAGCATTACCGGGGTGTGCTGGCTGCTGGAGATTGTCATGGTCATTCTCCGTCGGACGATTTCGACCCGCGGGCGGGGCCAAGGTTAAGTGTTGTGCCTTTTTCCCGGGCCCGGACAAAAGCCTGACCGCGATGTTTTTCGTAAAGTGCGGGCGACCATATCTGAAAGCGTGACCCACGCCCGACAAAAAGTGCTTCGTCGGTAATTTCCGCGTGGGTGCACAACTCATTCGGTAAAATAACCCGGCCTTCGGGATCGAACGAAAGCTGGTGTGCGCTTTCAAGGGTTATCGATGCAAGATCTTCTTGGTCGTCGGAAAAAAGATCGAGATTATCATCGAGGCTTTGAGAAATGCGTTTCATAAACGCTTCTCCCGCACCTTCCAGTGCCGGGTACTTGAAAAAAGGAAAGACATAGATGCCGACAAGTCCGCTGCCGCCAGTGCTTGCCGCCAGCGCATCGCGAAATTGCTTGGGTACGGAGACCCGACCCTTTTTATCGACCTTGTTGAGGTGCCTACCCACCAACAGCGTCATGACGACCCCCTTGATTATTGCCCTACTCTAATTTCCGGGTGTTTTCCGCGCACCCGAAAGCCCCACTACCGATTATGGAAATTAGTGGGATATAATGGGATATCATGGGCTTATATGGGCGTCAATGGAAACCACTGTATTTGCTTGGGTTTTTCCCGGTATTTCCTGGGGATCATTCGGCCACGCAGAGGCCACCGCGCCCAGGCGACGGTTAGGTAAAAAAGGTTGGTTTTCCTAAGATTCTAATATGATAAAGAACAAATGTTCTTTTTTTGTTCTTATATTCGTCGATATTTGTACCAATAATAGACCATTTAAAAAAAATAATGGGTCAGATGGCCTGTAAGCCGGGTTCTGTCCACGCGCTGCCTGCCTTTAGGGCATTAAGCACGATAGATGGCCATTCATCTGGGACGTATGTTGCCACACGCCTCTTGCGACACACCCGAACGACGGTGCGAAAACACACCTGAGGCCCAAAGCCCCCGGCCGTCCTTCTCGGTCTTGCTCCCGG
>DAOWFT010000205.1 GCA_030637845.1 Thalassospiraceae bacterium | reverse complement strand
TGGTGATTAAGACGCAAGACTAATCTTTCACCGCAAGTATAAAAGTGCGGCGCATTTTATAAACTGTGCGCCCGTCTGCGCCCTTGGGGTATGCTTCGCGTAACCGCCTGCCATAAACCGCAAGAAACGATTCTCGGTTTACGCCTTTGAGCGTAGAAATAATCGGCGCAAGCCATGTGGAGCTAATCCATTTAAGCACCGGGTCATCACCATCAAAATGTTGGGTGTAATGGGTTTCCCAAACTTCGACATTTTTTGAAAATGGATGCAGCCAGCCTTTATAAGCAGCCGGCCACGCAACCGGGATGCCTTTAACAACTGAGCTTAGCTCGTCCGCCCACGGACCCTCGGCAATTGTTTCGGCCATTAATTTATGCGATGGGGCGGAAAAATTATTTGGCATCTGCACGGCCAGCACCCCACCCGTGGTAACACGGCTCATCAGTTGCGGAAACAAATCACTGTGCTTGCCCACCCAATGAAGCGCTGCATTTGAAAAAACGATATCAAACGTTCCGTAGCGTCTATCCGATACCCAGTCGTTAATGTTTTCAAGTTTCCAATTAATGTTTTTATCGGGGTATTCGGTCTTTGCCCGGGCCAACATGGCGGGGGAATTATCAACCCCGCTAATGGCTGCATCTTTCCATCGTTTCCTTAAAATGGCGGTCACGTTTCCAGCACCGCAGCCAAGGTCAACAATGGACGTGGGGTTTGATATTGCTATGCGGGAAATAAGCTCAAGCGCCGGTCGGGTGCGATCATTGGCAAAGCCAAGATAAGCGTCGGGATTCCAGCTGTCTGATGTGTTGTCCATGCCGCCGCCCTTCACAGAAGAAACCTAGCCAAAATGAGAGAGAAAACGTACCAGCCACCGGGTCGTCGCGCCATATAGCTTTGGCGTATAAAAACTGCCGGCGGCTCTTTTTGATATTTCTGAAAGTGTTGGGTAAGGAGCGATGGTTCCGGCCATGGCACTGATTTTGAGGCCTTTTTCCATTGCCAGAACCCAAGGGGCAATTAATTCTCCGGCGTGCGGGCCAATTATGGAACAGCCAAGTACCTTGCCCGATTTTATAACCACTACCTTTATCATTCCGGCGGTATTGCGCTCGGCCCGGGCGCGATCATTGTCGGCAAAGTTGGCTTTGAGCACCCTTACTTTAGAGCCGAATTTTTTTCGTGCAGCGGCTTCGTTTAATCCGGCGTGGGCAAGTTCCGGGTTTGTGTACGTTACCCACGGCACATGGCTTAAACTGACCTTGGCCGGCAAACGGAAAAGTGCGTTTCTAATGACGATACCCGCATGATAACCGGCAACATGGGTAAACTGATACCCGCCGCTAACATCGCCAATGGCATAAACTTTTTTGTTGCTGGTTTTAAGGCCGGCATCAACAATTATTCCGCCGGGAGCGCTATCTCGAATATTAATACCCGCCAGATCAAGGCCCAAGTCCTCAACATTGGGGCGGCGCCCGGCGGCAACCAGCAAATGGGTTCCTTCAATTTTTTTCTGGGCGCCATTATTATCTGAAACAACAACGGTGGGATTATTTTTACCACCTTCAATGCGCTCTACTTTTGCCCCTTCAAATAATTCGATACCGTCATCTATTAAACACTGGCGCAATACATCTACTATTTCAGGGTCGTCCTTGGGGCAGATGCTAAACATTTCCACCACGCTTACTTTTGCGCCCAAGCCCCGAAACGCCTGTGCCATTTCAATGCCGATTGGCCCGCCACCAATTACGATTAAATGTTCCGGTATTTTTCCAAGCTCAAAAATGTTTTCGTTGGTCAAAACATCTACGTTTTCAATTCCTTCGATAGGCGGAATAAACGCACGCGAACCGGTGGCGACAACAAAACGCCGGGCGCGGATTGTGTTACCGCCAGCGCTTACTTCATCGCTTGAAATAAATCTGGCGTGATCACGAATTACGTTTACGCCCAGACTTTCAAATCGTTCCTGACTATCGTGGGGTTCGATGGATTTTATAATATCATTAACATGGGAAAAAACCCGTTGCCCATCCACAAACACACTAACATCGATTCCCAGCTCACTTG
>DAOWFT010000038.1 GCA_030637845.1 Thalassospiraceae bacterium | reverse complement strand
GGTGGCATGCTTAAATATCTTGCGACCAGACCGGTGCCGCGCCTGACCATTGCCGGCGGCTTTGGTAAAATGGTCAAACTATCCCAAGGAGAAATGGATTTACACTCATCACGCTCCAGGGTTGATATAAATGCGCTGGCGTTGACGCTTGGCCAATGCGGTGGGGCAACCGAACAAGTTGCTGCCGCCAAAAAAGCCCAAAGTGCGGCACGGGTTTTAGAAATTTCCAAAAATAATTCGCCCGGGCTTGCCCACCTAATTGCAAAACGCGCCCGCGAGGTTGTCATGGCCACACTTTCCGGCGGAACCGAGGTCGAGGTATGGATTTTTAATCGTGACGGTAAGCGTATTGGAACTAGTGATAAAATATGAAAACAAAAATGCTCATACTGGGCGGCACCGCCGAAAGTAGGCAATTGGCAAGCGCGCTTGATAAACGGTTTGGTGATGGCGCTCATATAATTTCATCCCTTGCCGGGCGGACAAAGAACGTGCCCGCAATACCGGGCGAGGTGCGCGTTGGCGGGTTTGGCGGCAAGGACGGCTTGAGCGCCTACCTAAAAAAAGAAAATATAAATCTTGTGATAGATGCGACCCATCCGTTTGCCGAACAAATCAGCAATAACGCAGCATACGCCGCAAACAAAACCGGGGTGCCGCGGGTTTTGTTGCAACGGCCAAGCTGGCGGCTACCGGAAAATTGCGATGCGCTTTTTGTTCCCGATATGGTTGAGGCAGCTAGCATTGTTGCCCGAACCGCAAGAAAGGTTTTTCTTACCATCGGGGTAAACGAATTGGCTGCCTTTAGCCATATACCAAAGGTTCATTTTGTTGTTCGCATGATTGAACAGCCGGAAACTGAGCCACCTTTGGATGATTTTGAAATTATCTATGCCCGTCCGCCATTTAATATAAATGACGAACAAAAACTTATGCGCCAGCATGACATTGACGTGCTGGTGACCAAGGCATCGGGCGGGGCGGCAACATTTGCCAAAATAGAGGCGGCGACAAATATTGGCGCCAGAATAATTTTAATTCGTCGCCCGCCGCCGCCGGATGGCGATATTGTTTCAGGGATTGACGGCGCCGTTAAATGGATTGAAAAATCAATTAGCCTTCTGTAGCCGGGCGCAACACATGGGTATGGGTTTGATCATATAATTTTGAATCCGTAAAATCTTCGGCTCCCAATGCCGGCCCCGCCAGTATAAGCGCGGTTCTGGTTATGCCTTCTTTTTTAACCTTGCCCCTAATATCACCAAGGGTTCCGGTTATAATTTTTTCATCCGGCCAGCTGGCGCGATAAACAACCGCAACCGGACAATCTATCCCAAGGTGCGGGGATATTTCATCGACCACATTTTTAAGATTATTAACCGATAAGTGGACGCACAATGTCGCCCCGGTTTTGGCAAATGCCTCTAGGGTTTCACCCTCGGGCATGGAAGATGCCCGAACCGATGTCCGGGTCAGCACCACCGATTGCGAAACATCGGGCAGGGTTAGCTCTTTTCCCAATAATGCGGCGGCGGCGCAAAACGCCGGAACGCCGGGGGTTATATCGTAATTTATGCCTAATTCATCAAGCCGGCGCATTTGTTCGCCGATGGCCCCATAAATTGACGGATCGCCCGAATGAACCCGGGCAACGGTTTCGCCGGCATCAGCTGCTTTTTTTATCTCATTAATTATTTCATCAAGATGCATGGGCGCGGTGTCCATTACCCGGGCGCTTTTTTTGGCGGCTTGAACAATTTCAACCGGAACCAGCGAACCGGCATATAAAACAACGGCGGCGGACTTGATATATTCCAACCCCCTAACGGTAATAAGGTCGGGCGCGCCCGGCCCGGCACCGATAAAATGAACTATCATTTTTTTGCTCCCATTTTTTTCTCATAGCCACGCGGGGTATAGACGTATTTATTTTGTCCACGCTCTATGGCCCGGGTTTGCGGCCCGCCGACAATTACCATGGTCAACATATCGGCATCTTTTGCAGAAAGTTCGCCCAACGTTATAACCCGGATGCTTTCCCCGTCCCGGCCGAGATTGCGCCCCAACACCACCGGGGTATCGGGGCTGCGTTTACTTAGTAAAATATCGCGGGCAATTTCCAGCTGATGGGTGCGGCGTTTTGAAACCGGATTATAAAACGCAACCGCAAAGCCGCCTTGGGCGGCGGCGATTAGCCTTTGTTCGATAACCTCCCACGGGGTTAATAAATCCGATAATGATATGAGACAAAAATCATGTCCCATTGGCGCGCCGATCTTTGCTGCCGCGGCCTGAAACGCAGATATTCCCGGCACCACCTCTATCTGCAGGCGGTTCCACCCCGGATTGTTTTCACGGTCTAATAATTCGAACGCCAGTGCGGCCATGGCATAAATACCGGGGTCGCCGGAACTTACCAATGCAACGTCGCGACCTTCGGCTGCTAGTTCCAATGCCTTGCGAACCCGGGCTTCTTCTTCGGCCAATTGCGAGGTATGGCGGGTTTTGCCGACTATCAGGTCGGCAACAATATCGAGATAAAGCTCATAACCGACAACGTCCGTCACCATGCTTAAAATTCGGGTGGCATCGGGTGTGCGCCAACCGTCACGCCCCGGCCCGGTGCCGACAATATAAAGCCTGCCTTGGCCGCGTCCGATGTTACCCGGGTTTATATCTTTAGGGCTTAATCCAATGGCAACGGTGGCGCGAGATGATTTTTGTTTTTCCACCACCAGCTTGCCGCCCTTACCAATGGCAGACAATGCCGCACCTTCGGCAACACCATGACACCCGACCTCGGCAAATACTACGTCCGATGGGTTGGCAAGGCGGGGGGCCTGAAGCTCAAGTTCGGCTGCGGTAAAAAACCGGGCCGGAACGTCAAGGCGTTCCGCCAGTTCAAGCACCGCCACCTCATCAGATTTCAAATCAATGGAACAAATGCAAGCAACCGCATTTTTTGAAAGATTATTTTTTTCTAACGCTTCCATTGCCAGCGAATAAAGCTCATCCGTATCACAGCCGCGTTCGCAGCCGACACCCAATGCCAATACCGGCGGGTGCAGCACCAATGCCTTGCCCGGGTTTTTAATTTTATTTGGGGTTACCAGCACGCCTTCATCATCTATTTGGGTGGTGGCGTTAAAAGGCGCGTTGCTTTTTATCAACCAATCGGCTGAACCCGCCTCAACGGAAATATTTATTTTTTTCCCGTCTAACATGGCAGCCGCCACGCCCTTGAGCGCATCGGGGTTGAACAAATGCCAACCCGGAGGCAGGTCATCAAGGGCCAGACCAAATTCACTATCGCTGGCGGTTGTTATGGCGGCGACCCCGCCCAGCGCATTGGCGCACGCCCGGGCCAAACGGTTGGCACCATTATGCCCGCCCAAAAGCGGCAGCGCATGCGCCCCATCCACCGACATGGCGACCACCGGGGGTTCGGTTTTTTTATCTTTTAAAGAACCCACCAGCGAGCGAATGATTATGCCGCTTGAGGCCACGGCGATAATGGCCGTTCCGCCAGCAAACAGTTTTTGCAAAATATCCGGGGTGGAAGAAAAGACCTCATCCACGCCATCGGCGGAAAAACGGGCCAATAATCTGGCCCCGGGCAGGGCTTTTTTAAGCTGAAAACCCGCAGAAAACCCCGCTTTATTCACCACCACTATGGCCGCGCCACTAGGCGGGCGGACATCAGAAACATTGGCGGCCGGAACCAAGGCAAGCGAGAAATAAGAGGCAGCGCTAACCTCTGCCAGATTTTCAATTTTTTCTTCCGCCCCGCTGGCGTTTGTCACCAACACCACACCGTCCAGACGCCCGCCTAATTTTAATTGGCGTTTTAATTTTTCAAGATTATTGCCTATTTTAATTATCGCCATTGCCCCGGGGCGGGAAAGTGCGGCCCCAAGTGCGGCATCATCCAACGTTGCCGGAACAATT
>DAOWFT010000036.1 GCA_030637845.1 Thalassospiraceae bacterium | reverse complement strand
GATCACATTCGCGGACTGGGTACGGGGATTCTTGATTGGGATAAGCTGCGCATATTCCACGCAGTTGCCGAAGCGGGCAGCTTTACCCATGCCGGTGAGGCCCTAAATCTTTCGCAGTCTGCGGTTTCTAGACAAATAAGCACGCTGGAAGAAACCATCGGCGTATCTCTTTTCCATCGTCATGCCCGCGGCCTTATACTAACCGAACAAGGTGAAATTCTGGCACACACCACCAGCGATTTTTTTTCCAAGCTATCGTTCACCACCGCACAAATTAGAGATTCAAAAGAACGCCCGTGGGGTCCGCTTCGCGTTACCACCACGGTGGCCTACGGTTCTATTTGGCTAACGCCGCGCATAAAAACATTCCTTGAAAACTATCCGGATATTGATTTGTCGCTGGTTCTAACCGACGACGAGCTAGATCTTTCCAAGCGTGAAGCAGATGTAGCCATACGCGTTCGCCCGCCAACCCAGCCTGATATTATCCAGCGTCAATTAATGAAGGTGAATTACCGTATCTATGCATCGCCAGAATACCTGAAAAAATATGGGGTGCCGACGACCCCGGAAGAGCTGGACGATCATCGCCTGATTATTTATGGCGAAGACGCGAGGCCACCGGTTTCAAACCTAAACTGGCTGCTGGAGCTTGGCCAAACAAAGAAAGAACGCCGCCCGGCATTAAAAGTAAATAATATTTATGGTATATTCCGTGCGGTGCGCAGTGGCCTGGGCTTGGGTGCGCTGCCCGATTACATGAGCCGCGATGCTAAGAATCTGGTCAGGGTGCTACCGGAAATTGACGGCCCCAGCTTCAGCACCTATTTTGCCTACCCGGAAGAATTGAAACAGTCCAAGCGAATAGGCGTATTCCGCGACTTCCTGGTTAATAGAATCAGGCAAGATTCCATGGAGAATTAAGAAAAACTAAAAAAAGCCAACCCTGCCTTTAAAAATTAGCCATGCATTGAACGCATATCTGGGTTATCAAACCAGCGATAGTGGAATGGTCTGCACAAGCATATATTCAATGGTAGAAGACGTTACCAAGGTAGCGTCCGAAGCTTTCGGCCTATAAATACCCCGAAAGCAAGGGTTCCCGGTCTCTCCGACCTCCCATCTCCCCTCCCCCCCCAGGGAATAGGAGAACCGGTTGAACCTCACATCTCTCCAAAGATGTGAAGTCTCCCTGTTAAACTTGCCGGACCCTTTTTTAGGGGTCCGGTTTTTTTTGACCACATCACCCAAAAACTTCTGGACATAAGATTAGATTTTGCTTATATAAGCATTATACGATGTATACAATGCATCGAAACCGTGGATCGGGGCCACCCTCCCCCATATCCCCCCAAGGCCCCTTCACGGTTAGCTGAAGATTTCATCATCTCCCCCCAGATATGAAATCTCCCCTAAGACTAAGCCGGGCACCCCCCTACAGGGATGTCCGGCTTTTTTTAGTATTGGCTATCGGTGCTAAATATCAGCTAAGTGCGGCGCAGGCCCGCTGGATACGGGTGCAGGCTTCGACCAGATTTTCCGTGGAGGTTGCATAAGAAACCCGGAAATAGGGGCTAAGGCCAAATGCTTCGCCATGAACGGTGGCGACCCCTTCTGATTCCAACAAATAAGTTACAAAATCTTCGTCGGTTTTTATTTCCTTACCATCCGGGGTTTTTTTGCCGATGGCACCGGCGCAACTGGGGTAAACATAAAACGCGCCTTCGGGCGTTGGGCAGGAAAGCCCCTCGGCCTTGTTAAGCATTTCAACCACAATGTCGCGACGCTCTTTGAATATTGCGTTGCGCTCGGCCATGAACGAATGATCGCCGTTTAGCGCCTCAACCGCAGCGGCCTGAGAAACAGCGGCGGTATGGGTTGTGCTTTGTGACTGCACCTTGTTCATGGCTTTGATAATTTCAACCGGGCCGGCGGCATAACCAACCCGCCAGCCGGTCATGGCATATGCTTTTGATACACCGTTAAGGGTTAGCGTGCGATCCATCAGGCCGGGCTCAACCTGGGCAGGTGTGACAAATTTGAAATCGTCATAGACAATAAATTCGTACATATCATCGCTCATTACCCAGACATGGGGATGCTTCATCAACACATCGGTTAGGGCCTTCATTTCATCTCGCGAATAGGCGGCCCCGGTTGGGTTGGAGGGGGAGTTCAAAATAAGCCATTTGGTTTTTGGCGTTATGGCGGCTTCTAATGCGACCGGCTTTAGTTTGAAGTTGTCCTCTACCGGGCAGTTAACGAACACCGGGGTGCCTTCGGCCAACAGCGTGATATCGGGGTATGAAACCCAATAGGGGGCAGGAATAATAACCTCGTCACCGGGATCAAGGGTGGCAATAAGCGCGTTATAAATCGTCTGCTTGCCGCCACAGCCAACGGTTATTTGATCGGGTGTGTATTCAAGCTCGTTATCGCGTTTAAGTTTGGCACATATGGCATCACGAAGTTCCTTGGTTCCGGCAACGGCGGTGTATTTGCTGGCACCGGCATCAATGGCGGCCTTGGCCGCAAGCTTGATGTGATCGGGGGTGTCAAAATCCGGCTCACCCGCACCAAGACCGATTACATCACGGCCGGCGGCTTTTAATTCTGCGGCTTTGGTTGAAACGGCAATGGTTGGCGAAGGCTTGATGGCGGAAAGGCGTTTGGCGATGAACGGCATTTATTTATCTCTATCTATCTGTCTGTTTGATGGCGGTTTCCAAGGGGTGGATATAATTTATATCTCAAGCTTTGCGTTTATCAAACACCACGCCATAGTGATATGGCGGAAGCTCGATAACCCCATGCAGACGGAAGCCCGCTTCGGCAGCATAATCAATTACTTGGTCGGGGGTCATTCTGCTGGTGGTTTCCGGACCACGCGGGTGGTTCAGCACCGTGGTCTCTCTTTTGGGGCGGTGGTGCCAGTTAATAACCGCAAACTGACCCCCCGGCATCAGGGCTGAATATATTTCAGCCATCAATGCTTTTTTATCTTCGGCCCCGTGCAGGGTATTGGCTATCAATATGAAATCAGGAACCCGTGGCAGGTGCCCGGCAATTTTGCGGGCGTCTTGTTCCAGCCAATCAATACCGTCTGCGGGGATGCCGACGGTGCGGGCATGGGCCTTGGCCAGATTTAGCATATGCGGGTCTATGTCCAGCGCCATGACCCGGCCGCTACCCCCGACAATATTAAAAATAGGGGCGGTGAAATAACCATCGCCACAGCACAAATCCAGCACCGAGTGCCCGAAATCCACACCAAGGCGGCGCATCACGCCTTCCGGGTCCGGCCATAGGGCCTGCCACCAGTCGGCCGCGGGCATTGTGGAGCTAACAAATTTGCCGGGGTTGGAATTGTTCATATTCATGAACTATAGATACCATCCATTTATCCCTTCGCCAAGAAGGGCTTACGGGCCGGATCTGGGGCCGGGGATTATTAAGCTAGGGCTTGCCTAAATGGTCACGGCTGAGGGAAACTATGCGGCCATGACAAAACCAGCCCCGACAAATAGCAATAATACCGATGCCCCCGATTCTGCTATTGCCGGGGCAGATGGAGATTCAAATAAGGAGAGGGCGTTCGAGCTGGTTTCGCCGTTTAAACCGGCCGGTGACCAGCCCCAGGCCATAGCCGAATTGATCGCCGGGTTGGAACGAAACGAAAAAAATCAGGTGCTGCTGGGTGTTACCGGTTCGGGCAAGACCTTTACCATTGCCCACGTGGTGGCAAAATTAAAACGCCCGACCATTGTGCTGGCACCGAACAAAACGCTGGCGGCGCAATTGTATGCAGAAATGAAATCGTTTTTTCCCCATAACGCGGTTGAATATTTTGTGTCGTATTATGATTATTACCAGCCCGAGGCCTACGTTGCCCGGTCCGATACATACATCGAAAAAGACGCATCCATAAACGAACAGATTGACCGCATGCGCCATTCGGCAACCCGGTCGCTGTTTGAACGGCGCGACGTGATTATTGTTGCATCGGTTTCGTGCATTTACGGCATCGGTTCAGCCGAAACATATGCCGACATGGTTATAAAGCTGGAAGTCGGCGGGCAGTACGATCAGGCCGATGTAATGAAAAATCTGGTAGCACTACAATACAGCCGTAACGACGCCGCCTTTGGCCGCGGCGCATTCAGGGTTCGTGGCGATATGTTGGAGATTTTTCCCAGCCATTACGAAGACCGGGCATGGCGGCTTTCATTTTTTGGTGATGAGCTTGAATCCATATCCGAGGTTGATAGCCTGACCGGTGAAAAAATTTCCGACCTTAAATACATTACCGTATATCCCAACAGCCATTATGTAACGCCCCGACCGACCCTGTTGCAGGCAATGCCAAAAATAAAAGCAGAACTGAAAGAACGGTTGGAAACATTACGCAATGACGGAAAATTGCTGGAGGCCCAACGGCTGGAAGAGCGCACAACATTCGACCTTGAAATGATGGAAACAACCGGATTTTGTTCGGGCATTGAAAATTATTCTCGGTTTTTAACCGGGCGGAATCCGGGCGAGGCCCCGCCAACATTGTTTGAATACCTGCCTGATGATGCGTTAATGGTGGTTGATGAAAGCCACGTTTCGGTTCCGCAAATTGGCGGAATGTATAAAGGTGACTTTAGCCGCAAATCAACTTTGGCCGAATTTGGTTTTCGCCTGCCCAGCTGCATTGATAACCGCCCGCTTAAATTTGAAGAATGGGATGCAATGCGCCCCGACACAATTTTTGTTTCAGCCACACCGGGGCCATGGGAAATGGAACGCACCGGGGGCGTGTTTACCGAACAAGTGGTGCGTCCAACCGGCCTGATTGACCCCAAAGTTATAATTCGCCCGGTCAATACACAGGTCGATGACCTGATGGACGAATGTGTCAAAACCGCAAAAAAAGGCCAGCGGGTGTTGGTAACGGTTTTGACCAAAAAGATGGCGGAGGAATTAACCGACTATCTGTTTGAGCACAATGTTCGGGTGCGCTATATGCATTCCGATATTGATACCCTAGAACGCATTGAAATTATTAGGGATTTACGCCTTGGCGCGTTTGATGTGCTGGTCGGTATCAACCTGTTGCGTGAAGGATTGGACATTCCCGAATGTTCGTTGGTGGCCATACTTGACGCCGACAAGGAAGGGTTCCTGCGTTCGAAAACATCGCTGGTGCAAACAATTGGCCGGGCTGCGCGCCATGTTGAAGGCCGGGTTATTCTTTACGCCGATAAAATTACCGGCTCCATGCAATATGCCATTGATGAAACCCTGCGCCGACGTGAACGCCAGCTTGCCTATAACGAGGCCCATTCGATTACGCCCGCCAGCATTAAAAGAGGCATATCCGATGTTCTGGGTAGTGTTTATGAACATGATTACGTAACCGTTGATACCGGAACATCTGGCGATGAGCATCTGGTCGGCAAAACATTACGCGGACACATTGAAGAACTGGAAAAAAGGATGCAGGCAGCCGCAGCCGATCTTGAGTTT
>DAOWFT010000012.1 GCA_030637845.1 Thalassospiraceae bacterium | reverse complement strand
TCCCGGTCTTGGCCAATGGTCATTTTGGGGCTCAATCGTAATTGGCGGGGTAATGCTTGGTACCGCGGCAACTGGCTGGTGCCCGCCTTACATGATTTTTGGAATCAATACCTGCGCCAAAAAATAACCGGAAAAATAACCGAAAAAATAAAAAGGGCCACCAAAAAAGGCAGCCCCTCAAAAACACTGTTTTTTTATTTATTGCAGTGAGCCCTGTTAAACTCGCGCATTATTGTCGTTAAGACCGAAGGACCTTACCACGCACCCGGGCGCGGTCAAGGCAACAAAAAGGCCAGATGTAAAAAAGATGCCGAAAAAGATGCCGAAAAAAGACGCCACCCCCAAAAGGGGTGGCGCAAGTCTAACAGGGAGGCGTCGGAGGCCAATATAAACGCCATCCGACACAATTAGCCTAATACTCCACCATTAATAGAACATTAAAGTTTTTTATGGAGTAACGGTTGCAAATCAGGACTTGAACAAGGATTGCGCGCCGTCTCTGGCGCTTTCCTTTAGTTTTATGGCCGATTTTGCCAGTGCTATTTCGGCTTCCAACTGGGCAATGTGTTCGCCGATTGCCTCAATGGACATTTCCTCCAGATTTATCTTCTTTTCCTTGGTTCTTTGTGGTTCCAGATCTTCGTCATCCATGGCGGCAATTCCTGTTTTTTTCAGACTTATTTTTTCTAGGCCCTATTGTATCAAAGCCGTGGGCGGTTTAAACCCAAAGAATGAACGAATTAACACCCACCACCATGACGGTGATAGAGGCCAAAGGCCCGGATGCTTCCGATTTGGTAACGTCTGAGCGCCCGGTACCGGTGCCCGGCAAGGGAGAGGTCCTTATCAAAATTGCTGCCGCCGGGATAAATCGCCCCGATGTATTGCAGCGCAAAGGTCTTTACCCGGCCCCCAATGGCGCCAGCGATATTTTGGGCCTTGAGGCAGCCGGAACGGTGGAAGCAATTGGCGAGGGCGTTTCAAATTTAAATATTGGCGACAAGGTAACGGCCCTTTTGAACGGTGGCGGTTACGCCCAGTACGCCTGCACCCCGGCCCTGCAATGTTTAGCGGTGCCAGCGGGGCTTTCCATGGTCGAGGCCGCATCACTACCGGAAACTTTTTTTACCGTATGGAGCAACCTTTTTGACCGGGCAATGTTACAGCCCGGCGAAACGCTTTTAATTCATGGCGGTTCCAGCGGTATCGGAACTGCCGCCATACAAATTGCAGCCGCGCTTGGGGTTCATGTTATCACCACCGCCGGATCGGACGAAAAATGCAAAGCCTGTATGGAGCTTGGTGCCGAACGGGCAATTAATTACACTGATGAAGATTTTGTCGAAGTCACACGTGAATTTGGCAAAAAGCACGGTGGGGTTTCCGGCGTTAATGTAATCTTGGATATGGTCGGCGGCGATTATGTCGCTAAAAATATTAAATCTCTGGCGCCCGATGGACGGCTGGTAAATATTGCTTTCTTGGGCGGATCCAAGGTGGAAATAGACCTTATGACGGTAATGCTAAAACGCCTGACCATGACCGGATCGACCCTTCGGGCCAGAAGCCCTGAGTTCAAGGGCGATATAGCCAAAAATCTTGAAAAAACCGTGTGGCCACTGCTGGAATCGGGCTCCATTCGCCCGGTTGTACATGCAACTTTTTCGCTGGAAATGGCGTCAAAAGCCCACGCTTTAATGGAATCTAGCCAACATATTGGCAAAATAGTGCTGGAAACCTGAAAAAAAGCACTCTCAGACCACCATCTGCGGTTTACCCGCCCCCCAAATTGGAATAAAACCATTGCTTGACGGGCGCGGAAATCCCGATAAAGCCGCTAACCTCAATGAATTAAGGAATTTTTTTATGGCGCAGCCATTGATGCCAAAAGCAACAGCCGTGTGGCTGGTTGAAAATACAACACTAACGTTCGAACAAATTGCAGAATTTTGTGCGCTTCATCCGCTTGAAATTCAAGCAATTGCCGACGGCGACGTCGCGGTTGGAATGCATGGTTCCGATCCTATAAAGGGCGGATTCATTTCACAAGAAGAGCTGGAAAGATGCCAGGCCAACGCCCGGGCAAAACTAAAAATGCTTAAAGCAACATTGCCCCAGCCCAAGGCTCGTGGCAAAGGTGCGCGTTATACGCCCGTATCAAAACGCCAAGACCGTCCCGATGCTATTGCGTGGCTTATCAAGCACCATCCGGAAATGATAGACGCACAAATTGCGCGCCTTATTGGCACCACCAAAACCACCATTAAATCCATCAGGGAACGCACCCACTGGAACATTGCGACCATAAAACCGCAAAGCCCGGTAGGTCTTGGTCTTTGCACCGAATCTGAATTGGTAAAAATGGTTTCACTGGCACGGCGCAAGGCCGAGCGCGCCCGTCTGGCCGAAGAAAAAGAAGCAAAAAGATTGGGCAAGACCATCCCGGCACCGGCACCTGCGCCGGAACCAGAGGTCGTTCCCGAAGTTGTAGAAGAACCAGCATTCACGCCGGCGCCAACTGCTGAGTCCGTGTTTGGCGAAGCAAAGCCGGTTGAAAATACCGACGAACCGGAACCGGACATTGCATCGGTGTTTGGCAATTCAAGTTCCGACAAAGAATAAAAAAAATCCGCCGTTACCATAAAAAGTAGCGGCGGATTTTTTTAAATTCTTTTTAAATTCTTTTCAGATTCTTTTTAGATTCTGGCCTCGGCGTAACCGACGCTTTCCAGTGCCGTTTTTATTTCCGCCAAGATGGCCGGATCGTCTATGGTCGCCGGTGCCTTATATTCCTGATTGTCGGCAATTTTTTGCATGGTGCCGCGCAATATTTTTCCTGACCTTGTTTTTGGCAAGCGATTAACAATCGTTGCGGTTTTAAATGCCGCAACCGGGCCAATTTGTTTGCGAACCATTGCTACTACCTCTTTGAGGATTTCATTATGATCGCGCTCAACCCCTGACTTAAGCACCACAAAGCCAAGCGGCAATTGCCCCTTCAAATCATCGGCAACGCCAATAACCGCGCACTCGGCAACATCTGGATGGGCCGAGAGAACCTCTTCCATTTGTCCGGTGGAAAGCCTGTGTCCGGCAACATTTATGATGTCATCGGTTCTGGTCATCACATAAATATAGCCGTCTTCGTCCATAAAGCCCGCGTCACCGGTTTTGTAAAACCCCGGATAATCTTCCAAGTACGCCTCAACGTAACGCTCATCGGCATTCCATAGGGTCGGCAGGGTTCCCGGTGGTAACGGCAACTTGCAACAAATGGCACCTATGTCTCCGGCTTTGACCGGTTTTTTATCCTCGCCCAATACCTGCACGTCCCAGCCCGGGGCTGCCTTGGTCGGTGAGCCGGGCTTGACCGGGAATGCGTGCAGGCCAAGACAGTTAGCGGCTATGGCCCAACCGGTTTCCGTCTGCCACCAGTGATCAATTACCGGCGTGCCGAGGTTTTTTTGCGCCCATTCCAGGGTGTCGGGATCGGTTCGCTCGCCCGCCAGAAAAAGTGCCTTGAAATTACTAAGGTCATATTTTTTCATCAGCAGGGCATCTGGATCATCGCGTTTTATGGCGCGAAAAGCCGTGGGCGCCGTGAACAACGCTTTCACATTGTGTTCCGAAATTACTCGCCAGAATGCGCCCGCATCTGGTGTACCCACCGGCTTTCCCTCAAACATTACCGTGGTGCAACCGGCCAGCAGCGGCCCATAAACAATATAGCTATGCCCGACAACCCAGCCGACATCGGATGCCGACCAGAAAACATCACCCGGGCCAACATCATAAATGGCTTTCATTGTCCATTTTAACGCGACCATGTGTCCGCCGTTATCGCGAACAATGCCTTTTGGTATGCCCGTGGTGCCCGATGTATATAAAATATAAAGCGGATCAGTTGCCGCTACCGATACTGGGTCGGCTGGCGTTGCCTTGGATACCGCCTCAGCCCAGTCAACGTCTCTGGCAATATCTCTGGCAACATCTCTGGCAACATCACGGTCCGTGTTCAAATCTGCTTTTACTTCGTCTCGTTGAAATATTATGCAGGCATCGGGCTTGTGGGTCGCCATATCAATGGCACCGTCCAGCAGCGGCTTGTATTCAATGGTGCGTCCCGGCTCAAGCCCACAACTGGCAGAAATCATTACCTTGGGTTTGGCATCATCAATGCGGGTTGCAAGTTCAGCCGAAGCAAAACCGCCAAACACCACCGAATGAACCGCGCCCAGCCGCGCCACGGCTAACATGGCAATTGCGGCCTGAGGAATCATCGGCATGTATATGATTACCCTGTCGCCTTTTTTAACTCCTTGGTCTTTTAACACGCCGGCAAACAGGGCCACCTCATCGCGCAGTTCCGAATATGAATAGGTTTTTTTTGTGCCGCCGGTCATGGGGCTGTCATATATCAGCGCCGCCTGATCACCGCGGCCTTCTTCCACATGAATATCCAGCGCATTAAAGCAGGTGTTACAGGTGGCACCACTGAACCAACGATAAAATGGCGGGTTGGAGCGATCGAGAACTTTTTCCCATGGACTATCCCAGCGAATATCCCGCGCCACCTCTCCCCAAAACCCTTCCGGGTCGGTAATTGATCTTGCGTACGCCTGTTCATAAGGATTTGACATACATCCCCCCAAGCCCCGCCCCCTTAAGGTTTACGGGCCATTATTAAAACCGATGAAAGTGTAATGATATTGACGCACAAGCGCTAGCTAGACAATGGCCAGACATTGGCCAGACATTGGCTAGGCAATGGCTAGACACCACTAAGGGTGCTGATTTCATCTTTTATTCGGAGTTTTTCTTTTTTCAGGGAGTGAATTTCGTCTTCGTTGGGATGCGGCCTTGCAGTTTGTGCGTTAATGGCCTCTTCAAGTTCGTGGTGACGGGCTTCGAGTGAAACAATCCGGTCTTTATGTCCCATATTTTTTTCTCCCTGGTTCGAGCTGCCTGAGCCTTGAATCTTAATGCCTGAAAGAGGAAAAATCCACTATTTTAGCCAAGCCTTTACCTGGCCTTTACCGGGCCTTTACCTGGCCTTTCACTGCTTTCTTTGTGCTTGAAATAATTGTGCTAAAATCTACCCAACACAAACGGGGACATTATGGTCAATCAAGACAACAACAAACTGCATCAGTTAGAACAACTCAAAATTGAGCATCGTGACCTTGATGATGTAATTGAAAGACTGTCATTAGACAGTGATGTTGACCAGATACAGATACAGCGGCTTAAAAAACGCAAACTTTATCTAAAGGATCAAATACTTATTATTGAAAGCGGCGGCATCCCGGACATAATAGCCTAAACCATTCATGGGCCAAGTTCTTCATGAGCTAAGCTCTTTGCAATTGGTCGGCGAATGCCCTGTCTAAAATATCTTCGGTATTATCACCTGCGTTGATTTCAGTTATTCCATATCCGGCATCTATATCAAGGGCGCTGTCTTTCCATGCAAGCTTTCTGCCCCCCAGCGAAAGCAGCAATGATTGCGCTTTCACTTCGGCATCCGCGACGGTGTTGCCGGGCAGGATTATGCCAAAGTCATGATTTTCAAGACTGCCCAACATGTCGCCCTGCTCCACCCCTTCGCGCAATGCGCCGGCGGCTTGCTTGATTAATTCTTCGTATGCGCTCCGTCCGAACTCGCTAGCGATGGCGGTGGCATTTTTTATGGTAATAAAAATAAATGAATATGGCGCGCTTTCATCGCTGACCCGACCAACCGATTGTATTATTTTTGAAGCAAGCGCATGCCTTCTTAAAACATGTAAATCAATATCGATTTCGACTTGCTCTTCAAGGTACGCTTCGTGGCCGTGGGATTTTACCAGCTCGCTTTTAAGAAAGTTTATTTCTTCCAGCAAAGTACTAATGGCATCGCTAACGCTTTTGGTCATCTCCGCCTTGGGAATCCCAAGAATGGATATTTCATCACTTATGTCTTCGTGACCCGGGCCGTGGCTGGAGCTTTCCTTTTTACCGCCGCCGCTGCCGCCGCCGCTGCCTTTTTTTCGGGTTGAGGGGTCGTAGACCTTTTCCTGTCGCGGCATTTTTCGGTCGCGTTCTGGAAAAACGGACTGTACCGGTGCGGATGATCCAATGGGGTCGTCGGCCATGGTCTAATTTCCTGATATCAGGTGCTGCTTAAAATGTAGCATAACCGCCAAATATTTAAAAAAACGGCAATATTCACCAGCCAACAACCAGCCCTTGCAAGAGAGGCCGCTATCCCTATAATTGCCGCCTTTCCTCTTGGGGATAACACCTCCAAGGAATTAACCGTTTGAAACAAAGGGGACTTTAGGCAATGTCTGATGCCAAGGCAGTTATAGGAATTATCATGGGTAGCCAGTCTGACTGGGATACCATGAAGAACTGCGCCGAAACCCTTGAGGCCCTTGGGGTGGCGTTCGAGACCCGAATCGTTTCGGCCCACCGCACACCAAAACGCATGATTGAATATGCCGAAAGTGCAGACACGCGCGGAATAAAGGTGATCATCGCCGGTGCCGGCGGTGCTGCCCATCTTCCCGGCATGACCGCAAGCATGACCACGCTGCCGGTTTTTGGTGTTCCCATAGAAAGCAAATCATTAAAAGGAATGGACTCGCTTTTATCAATAGTGCAAATGCCGGGCGGTGTTCCGGTTGGGGCGTTGGCAATCGGCAAGGCCGGTGCAATAAACGCAGCACTTCTGGCAGCCAGCGTAATTGCCCTTTCCGATACATCCGTGGCAAGTGAACTGGCCAAATGGCGGGCAGCGCAAACAGGTGCGGTTGCCGAAACGCCATCTGACTAGTTGGGCTAAATGAATATGAACAATCAGGCAATAATCCCCCCCGGTTCAACTATCGGCATTATTGGCGGCGGCCAGTTGGGACGCATGACAGCCGTTGCCGCGGCTGAACTTGGCTATAAAACGCACATCTTTACCCCGGAACAAAACTCGCCCGCATCCCAGGTGGCAGAACAAACAACCGTCGCCCCCTATGACGATGCAAGCGCGCTAAAGAAATTTGCCGACAATGTCGATGTAATAACATTTGAATTTGAAAACGTGCCTGCCGCCAGCGTCAAATTATTGACCGAAATAAAACCGGTGCGCCCCGGTTGGCAGTGCCTCGAAATTGCCCAAGACCGCATAAGGGAAAAAACATTTGCCGAAAGTCTGGGCATTAAAACCGCACCCTGGGCCGAGGTAAGCAGCATTGATGAATTAACTGCCGCCGTAAAAAATATTGGCACACCGGCCATACTTAAAACTACGCGCCTCGGCTATGACGGCAAGGGCCAAGTCCGCATTAACCCCGGTGACGATGCCGGACAGGCATGGGCGGAGCTTGGATCAGACGCTGCAATCTTAGAAGGATTTGTGGATTTTCAGCTAGAGGTTTCGGTGATTAGCGCCCGCGCGATTGACGGAAAAATGGAAAGCTTTGACGTTGTCCAAAACCACCACATTAACGGCATCTTGGATACCACCATCGCACCGGCAGACATAAGCGATGAACTGCGCACCCGCGCCATTGAAACGGCTGAAAAAATGGCAACGGCGATGGGCCTTGTCGGATTACTGGCGGTGGAAATGTTTATCCGTCCTGACGGCGATATTTTAATAAACGAAATGGCACCGCGGCCACATAATTCCGGTCACTGGACACAGGACGGCTGCACCACCAGCCAGTTTGAACAATTTGTTCGCGCCGTTTGCGGGCTAAGCCTTGGCAGTCCTGAGCGCCATTCGGACGCGGTTATGAAAAACCTTATTGGCAAAGATGCCGATGACTGGGAAAAAATTATTTCCGATGGGGAAAATAAGCTTCACCTTTATGGCAAGGCCGAGGCCCGCCCCGGGCGCAAGATGGGCCACATAAACAGGCTTTACAAAAAAGGTAGCGGACCGAAAGTTTAAGCTCCACCACCGCCTTCTTCCTTATTTTTTTCCTGAATTATCAACTTGCTAAATTCTAACTTAATTTTGTGGTCATATTCGGGCCAAACCATATCTTCAGGAAGTTTTTCTTTAATAAACTGTATAATTTCATTGGTGCTTTGAATAAGTGCTCTAGCTTTATCAAT
>DAOWFT010000198.1 GCA_030637845.1 Thalassospiraceae bacterium | reverse complement strand
TGGATCGGGCGAGGTAAAGCGGGAAAAATACCAAGAGCTTTCAAAAAAAGTATCAAAGGTATCTGTTTCGCGCACCGCATCGTTACCGCAGGTTGGGCATTTAACGTGTTTCCACGTGGGGTGGCTGCTAAGCGGGTTGCCGGCCACGGTTAAATCAACGTCTTTTGGCAATTCAACCGGAAGGTCTTTTTCCGGGACCGGGACCTCGCCGCAATCGCCGCAACGAATGATGGGTATGGGGCAGCCCCAATAACGTTGGCGCGAAACGCCCCAGTCACGCAGGCGGTATTGCACGGTTCCCTCACCGGCGCCCAAGTCCTGTAATTTTTTAATGGCGGCTTTTTTTGCAGCGCTGACTTCAAGGCCGTTGAGGAACTCTGAATTAACCGCAATTCCGTCATCAACGAACGCCTCAAGCCCGGTTTGACCGAGGTCTTTAATAAAGGCTTCTTCTTTTGGCGTACCGGCAATATCTTTTGGTGCAACCACGGGAATGACCGGCAGTTTATATTTGCGGGCAAAATCAAGATCGCGCTGATCGTGGGCCGGACAGGCAAAAATTGCCCCGGTGCCGTATTCCATCAACACAAAATTGGCAATATAAATAGGAAGCTCTTGGGCCGCATTGAACGGGTGTAACGCCTTCAGCCCGGTGTCAAAGCCCTCTTTTTCGGCCGATTCTATCGCCGCTTGTGATGTGCCCAACGCGTTGCATTTGGCGATAAACGCTTTCATCTCTGCGTTATTTGCAGAAATTTCCAGCGCCAACGGATGGTTGGCGGCGATGGCCATAAACGACGCACCGAACAGCGTGTCGGGCCGGGTGGTGTATATTTCCAGTTTGTCGTCACGGTCTTTTAATTCAAAAAATACCTGCGCACCCTCGGAACGGCCAATCCAGTTTTCCTGCATGATGCGAACTTTGTCGGGCCAGCGCTCAAGATTTTCCAACTCGCTTAACAGGTCTTCGGCGTAATCGGTAATTTTCAAAAACCACTGGCTGAGCTTTTTCTTTTCAACCGCAGCCCCGGTGCGCCAGCCCTTGCCGTCAATAACCTGTTCGTTGGCAAGCACGGTGTTATCAACCGGATCCCAGTTGACCCATGATTCCTTGCGATAGGCGATTCCATTTTTCAGGAAATCGAGAAACATTTTTTGTTCGTGCTTGTAATACTTGGCATCGCAGGTTGCGATTTCACGATCCCAGTCATAGCTCAAGCCCATGGTTTTGAGCTGGGCTTTCATGGTTTCGATGTTTTGCTGCGTCCACTTGGCCGGATGGGTGTTGTTTTGTATTGCCGCATTTTCAGCGGGCAAGCCAAATGCGTCCCACCCCATTGGATGCAACACGTTAAATCCTTGCGCCCGCTTTAGTCGCGCGACCACATCCCCAAGGGTATAGTTGCGCACATGCCCCATGTGGATGCGGCCCGATGGATAGGGAAACATTTCAAGCACATAATATTTTGGCCGGGCGGTATCGACGCTAACGGCAAAGGTTTTGTGTTCCCGCCAAGCAGATTGCCACTTGGTCTCGGTTTCGCGAAAATTATATTTGTTGCTGGGGGGCATAGACATAATGCCTCAATATCCTGAGCCGTTTAATTTGTTGTTTAATTGCTTATTTAATTTCTTATTTAATTTCCGGCCGCCCGTTGTGCCGAACGTATTTGGCGCGCGCGGGTAAGGATGGCATCTTCGATTTTGCGCCCGGCGTCTGCTTCACCCGGGGCATCGCGCCAGGTGCCGTTGGTATCTATTATTTGACGGAACACAGATGCGCGCACACCATCGGCACGGAGAGCGGTTCCCAAAATATAAATATTTAATTTGAAACGTTCATTGGGGCTTTCCGGTGGTGAATACCAGTCGGTCAATATTACCCCGCCGAACGGGTCTGCCGATGCAATGGGCATGAAGGCAACGGTATCAAGGGTGGCGCGCCACAAATATGCATTAACCCCAATTCCGCCGCCCTGTCCTTCGTCGCGTTTTTTGCTACTGTCAAACAACAGGCCCTCGCCGGTTATTTTTTCGACCTCGCCATAGTTTTTGCCGAACTCGGTCACCCGGTTGCGGCGCGGGACTTTAGGGCTGCCGGTGGGCGTGGGCAGAGATGAGCATGCACCCAGCGTGAATATACCCGCAAGCCCCATGGCAAGTAGATTTCTGCGGGTCATTTTAATGTTGGGTTTGAGCATACTCGGGGAAACCTTTTGCTGATAAATAAACTTAAAACTGGTGAAGAACTTAAATAATGATTAGGCACATAATACTTAGATGTCGCCACCTATCAATCGGCGAATTGATTAAAAGGTAAAAACAAAAAATCAATTTAGGGGGATCATTTATTTTTTCTGCCTTTGCCGCCCGCAATGCCTACCCCTGATTTTTTGTCACCAACTTTGTTATGACCATGCCCCGGCAAGGGTAAAATCGTTGATCACATATATTTCTGTCATATCAATACGTTATGGTTAATTTCTGGGATTTTACTCTAAATAATCCAATAAAACTGTTTATTTTCAATGTATTAGATGCGATGATTGGCCGACTTGGCCCTATCCGGGCCTCAGATATGGGTGTGGTAAAAATATCACTAATCCCAAAAGATGTTGTTTTAGTGTTTGATTTTAGTGGACGAATCAAGGGTAAAAGCACAGTATTTCGCCATCCACTTAGGGATAAAGCT
>DAOWFT010000158.1 GCA_030637845.1 Thalassospiraceae bacterium | reverse complement strand
GTAGACTCATTTTCATCGTTTCCGGCATAGGCAAATGAAACATTATCCAATTTTATTTCACCGCCACTGGGCAAAATATCTTTAGCCCCGGCCTTGTCTTTTATTAGTGCGCCATGATCGAGCAGGGCAAAGGTGCGCTCGGCCCCGGCCAGGCCTTCTTGAATGGTGGCGTTTAGGTTGGCAAGGCGCTTCATGGGCTCATAGGCCGAAAGAAGTGCGGCAATAAATGAAAAAAACGAACCCGCATCCATGCCGCCGTCAATTACCCGCTTACCGCCATAAACAATAACCATCGCGACGGCAACGCCGCCCAGGGTTTCCATTATCGGGCTATTCATGGCTCGGGCGCGGTTGGCTTTTAGCAAAGTCCTGAACAGTTTATCTATAATTTCGCCTACACGACTTTGTTCGTAAGCCTCCATCGAATATGCTTTTACAACCCGAATACCCTGAAACGTTTGCTCTAATAACGTGGTGAACATTCCGGTTTCTTCTTGGAACGTGGTCGTGACCCGGCGCATTTTGCGGCCAATTTTTATAATTGGTAAAACCGCAAGGGGGAAAGCTATGAACGCAATTCCGGCCAATTGCGCGTCTTGAATAAACATCAGCGCAACAAGACCTATAAGCGTAAGCAGGTCCTTGCCAAAAACCGTAATCGCGTGTGAAACCGTAACCCGTATGGCATGGATATCAACCGTAAAGCGGCTGACCAGTTTGCCGGTTGAATTGTTGTGAAAGAAATTCATGTCGAGGCCGGTCATGTGATTGTAAAGCTGCTTTTGTAAATCTGCGACAATACGAAGACCTACAAACGCCATCAAAACCGATTGGGCATAGTTGGCGATACCTTTAATAAAAAATGTTATCAAAATTGCACCGCCGATAAGCATCAGCATGTTTTCACGTTGGGCGATAAAAATATCGTTAACCACCGGCTTTAACAGCCAGATGCTTAACGCGGTAGCCGTCGCCATAATCGCCATGCAGATAACGGCCAGCACCAGCCACCATTTATATTGGCGAACGTTCTCGCGCCACAGGCGGCCTATGAGGGAGGATGTGCTAGCGTGCTTGCCAGCCGCGGTTTTATGGGTGTGCGTTTTTGACAAGTTGGTGTTTTCCCCGAAATTCTGCCAATTATTGTAGGCGTTTAGACGTGTTTGCAATGTAGCATGGAGATTAAATAAGGGCCAATACGGGCAAATACTCAGGCATTTCCAAGTCCCGGCTCAAGTCCCGGCTATGGCCATGTCCGCAATCCGAATGCTGGGGCTGTCGGTGCCATAGCGAAAGACGAGGTCATTGGCGGGCTCAATGGTTTTAAACATATCTTTCAGGTTCCCCGCCACCGTCAATTCGCTGACCGGAAATGTAACCTCACCCTTTTCAATCCAAAACCCGGAAGCCCCGCGGGAATAATCGCCGGTTACCTGATTTACTCCCATGCCGATAAGTTCGGTAATTAGTATTCCTTTGTCGATTTCCCCAATCAATTGAGCTTGGGTTTTGTCTCCCGGCTCAAGATACAGGTTGCTCGAACTTGGGTGTGGCGGGCTTGAAACGCCCCGCGAGGCGTGGCCCCTGCTTTGCAAGCCAAGCTGACGGGCCGAGCGTAAATCAAGAAACCACGTGGCAAGGCGACCGTCGTCAATAACATTCATTTTTGTTGATGCGATGCCTTCATCATCAAACGGAGCCGAACGAAGGCCGCGTTTGCGCAATGGGTCATCAACAATATTTACCCCAGAGCTAAAAATTTGCTCGCCCATACTGTCTTTAAGAAAAGACGTACCGCGTGCCACCGATTGCCCGTTTATGGCACCGGAAAGATGCCCGACAAGTGATTTCGCCACCCGGGCATCATAAATAACCGGCAGGGTGGCTGAGGGTACTTTTTTCGAACCCAATCGTCTGACCGCGTATTCGCCTGCGGTTTTTCCAACGTCGGCGGCGTCCCGCAGATCTTCCAGCCAGACCGCGCCGGTGTAATCCCAATCGCGCTCCATTTCGGTGCCGCTACCGGCCAAAAGCGATGCGCTTAAATTAAACCCTGATCTGGAATATGTGTGCGCCAACCCGTTGCTGGCGGCCATGGCGACCTTGGTTTTGCCAAAACCAACACTCGCCCCTTCGGAATTAGTAACGCCATTAACTGCCAAACCCGCTTCTTCGGCGGCACGGGCCATTTCTTCCATTTGTTTGGCGGTTGGTTCTGCCGCATCGAACATATCCAAATCAGGAATATCTCCGCTGATAAGCTGTTCGGGATCGGCCAGTCCGGCAAATTCATCTTCGGGTACCACCCGGGCCATGGCCACGGCACGCTCAACCATTTCATCAAGGGATTTGGCTGATGTGTCGGATGTGGAAACTATGGCTTGGCGTTTACCGATCAGTACGCGCAGGCCAAGGTCGCCGCCTTCGGAACGCTCTAGCTGTTCAACCTCGCCCAAGCGATAGGTCAAAGACAGCGATGTTCCCTCAACCCGGACCGCATCGGCCGCATCGGCACCACGGGATTTTGCTTTTTTAATCAGGTCTTGGAGAAGATTAAGGGTATCGCTCATTTGTTTTTATTTTTTCCAAATTGGTTTGCCGGAGCCGGCCAAATCGGCTTGCCGGATCCCGGAAGACCGAGATCGTTCCACATGGCTGATACTTTTTCCACCACGTCATCGTCCATGCGTATTTTTTTACCCCATTCGCGGGTAATTTCCGAACCCATCTTGGTGGTGGCATCTATGCCCATTTTTGAGCCCAACCCCGAAACGGGCGAAGCAAAATCAAGATAATCTATGGGCGTGCCCTCAATTAAGGTGGTGTCACGGGCGCCATCAACATTGGTGGATATGGCCCACATTACGTCCTTCCAATCGCGGGCATCGATGTCTTCATCGACCACGATTACAAACTTGGTATAGGTAAACTGGCGCAGGTACGACCAGACCCCCATCATTATTCGTTTGGCGTGGCCGGGGTATGATTTTTTCATACTCACCACCGCCACCCGGTATGAACAGGCTTCGGGCGGCAGCCAGAAATCCACCACCTCGGGGAATTGCTGGATAAACAATGGCACAAACACATCGTTTAAGGCCTCGCCCAATACGCTGGGCTCGTCCGGCGGCCTGCCGGTAAAGGTCGAAAGATATATGGGGTCTTTTCGCATTGTAATTGCGCTAACGGTGAACACCGGGAACTCCTCAACCGAATTATAATATCCGGTGTGATCGCCATAGGGGCCTTCGGCGCCGGTATCGGATAATGAAATATGGCCCTCCAGAACAATTTCGGCTGTGGCCGGCACCTTTAACGGCACCGTCTTGCAATTAACCAGTTCTACTTTTTCACCGCGCAAAAGACCGGCGAACTGATATTCCGATAAGGTATCTGGAACCGGCGTAACCGCCGCCAGTATGGTTCCGGGGTCGGCCCCGATAACCACCGCCACCGGCATGGGGGTATCGTTTTTTTCTTTCCAGCGGGCAAAATGCTGAGCCCCGCCCCGGTGATGCAGCCTGCGCATGAGGGCGGTGTTTTTGCCTGTTACCTGCATGCGGTAAATGCCCAAATTGGGGCTATCGCGTTTATCTGTTTCTGGGTCCGGCCCGCCGGTTACCACCAACCCCCAGGTAATAAGCGGGGCCGGTTCGCCCGGCCAGCAGGTCTGGATCGGCAGGGTGGAAAGATCCACCGCATCGCCTTCGAATACAATTTCATGC